>CAYNWI010000059.1:3301-7301 GCA_964400825.1 uncultured Anaerolineae bacterium
TGTGCTGTCAGCGCCGGCACGACCTTGAAGAGATCGTCCACGATGCCGTAGTCGGCCACCTTGAAGATGGGTGCGTCGGGATCCTTGTTGATGGCCACTATGGTGCTTGAAGCCTTCATGCCAGCCACATGCTGCGAGGCCCCACTGATGCCCACCGCCAGATAGAGCTTGGGCTTCACCGTCTTGCCTGATTGGCCCACCTGGCGGTCGGGTGGCAGCCAGCCGGCATCAACCACGGGGCGGGAACCAGCCAGCACCCCGCCCATCGCTTTGGCCAGCTTCTCGACCAGGGGCAGGTTGTCCTCTTCTTTGATGCCCCGCCCCACGGCCACTACCACATCGGCCTGGGTGATGTCCACCTCGCCCACCGCGGCTTCCACGTATTCGAGGAACTTTCGGTACGCGATCTCCTCAGTCAAAGGCGAATCCACGGCGACGACCTCACCGCCCAGAGGCTCGCCCTCTTCGAAAGGGAAGGCCGCCTGCCGCAAGGTAGCCATGTAGAGGTCGGCCTGGCGAAAGGCGAGCTTCGCGCTCACCTTGCCCCCGTACATCTCCCGCACGGCGAACAGGTGTCCATCTTCGACTTCTAACCCCACACAGTCGGTGGCCAGAGGCGAGTCCAGTTGGGTCGCCAGGCTGGGGGCCAGGTCCATGCCGTAGGCACTTTGCCCCATCAACACCAGGCTGGGCTTGCGCTCGGCGATCAGATGAGCCAGCACCTGTTGATAGACTGCGGAGTTGAAATGCTCCAGCCGCGCGTCCTCGACCACCAGAACCTGGTTGGCGTGCTTCGTCAACTCTGTGGCAAAGTCACCAACATCGTGACCCAGGAGCACAGCCGCCAGGGGCGCGTCCATAGCCGCGGCCAACTCCTGCCCCTTGCCCAGCATCTCGAAAGTGACGTCCCTCAGTTCGCCTTGCCTGTGCTCTGCCAAAACGAATATCTCGCCCATTAGACCACCCCCTCGTTCTTGAGAATCGTGACCAGCTCGCTGGACACCTCTTCTGGAGAGCCCTCCAGGATCGTGGCCTGGGCCGTCACCACGGGGATGAACAGCTCGACCAGACTTGTCCTGGACCCGGCCTCACCAACTGCCTCCTCCGCCAGCTCGAGGTCGTCCAGGTCCAGCACCTCGATCTCTTTCTTCATGGCCTTCCTGATGCCGAAGATGGAGGCATAGCGTGGCTCGTTGATGCCCGTCTGGATGGTCAGCAGGGCCGGCAGCTCGATCTCCAGCACCTCGTGCAGGCCGCCCTCCAGCTCGCGGTGCACCGTCATCTTGCCGTCCTCCACCTCGGTACTCACCACCAGCGCCGCGTGGGGAAGGCCCAGCATCTCGGCCAGGGTGACGCCCACCTGAGCCGACCCGTCGTCGTCGGCCTGACAGCCGGTCAGCACCAGATCGTAGTCCGTGTCCTTGATAGCCTCGGCCAGGATGCGAGCGGTGGCGTAGCCGTCGGAACCCTCAAACCGCTCATCGGTCAGCCGCACCGCCTGGTCCGCACCCTTGGCCAGGCACATGCGCAGCGTCTCGTCGGCCTCCGGTGGCCCCACGGTCAGCACCGTGATCGCACCACCGAACTCCTCTTTGAGAAGCAGGGCCTCCTCGATGGCGTAGTTATCCGCCTCGCTGATGTCGAACACCAGCCCCTCTTTCTTGATGCCCCTCTCGTCGTCGCGGATGGCAATCTCCGCTTCCGTCGTGTCGGGCACGTGCTTTACACAAACGACTATGTCCATTTTTCTTCCTCCCTAACTATTGCTGAACTTGAGACACAGCCCCCACCCCCAGCCCCTCCCCCAACTGTAGGGGAGGGGAGTTCCAGTTCCCCCTCTCCTAAGGTTGGGAGAGGGGGTTAGGGGGAGAGGGCCATCATACTCTTGTCATATCGCCTGCGCCACCAGCTCCATGATGTCCAGGATCTGAATCGAGTCCTCGGCCCCCGTGGTCTTGACCGCGTCTTCCAGGGTCAGCATGCAGAAGGGGCAAGCCGTGGCGATGACCTCGGCGCCAAGGGCGAGGGCGTCTTTGACGCGGGTTTCCGCCAGCCGCTCTCCACTACTGCTGCTGGCCTCCACCCACATCCTCCCCCCGCCGCCTTCGCAGCACAGGCTCCGTTCCCTCGACCGATCGAATTCCACGAATTTCAGGCCAGGGATGCTCCGCAGGATCGCTCGCGGCTCATCGTAGATCTGGTTCTGCTTCCCCAGGAAGCACGGATCCTGATAGGTGACCACTCTGTTCACTTCTTTGGAGAAAGTGAGCTTCCCCTGTTCGATCAAACCAGCCACGAACTGGGTGTAGTGCTGAACCTCGAAATCCAGCCCCTCGTACTCGTTCTTGAAAGTGTTGTAGCAGTGGGGAGAAGTAGTCACCATCCGTTTCACGCCGTGCCGCTTGAAGATCTCCAGACTGTCCTCCACCAGGAACTCGAACAGCCCCTCCTCTCCCAGCCTGCGCATCTCGCTCCCACAGCAAATCTCCTCGTTCCCCAGTATCCCAAAGTCAACCCCCGCCTCCTGGAAAGCCTTGACCATCGCCCGCGCCACCGCCTGAACGCGGTCGTCGTAAGACGGGGTGCAGCCCACAAAATAGAGTATCTCCGCCTGTGCCCCCCCTCGGTCCCCCCCAACTTTGGGGGGGAGGCCAGCTTCGGACAGGTTCTTCACGTTCAAACCCTGCGCCCAGTCCGACCGTTTGTTCTTGCCCCGCCCCCAGGGGTTGCCAAACTTGAAGGTGCTTTCCAGAGCATCGCGGACGGTGGGCTTGACGCGCCCCCCCTCGGTCAACACGCGGCGCATGCCGACCAGGATCATGGCGGGGTCCAGCCCCTTGGGACAGCGCAACGTGCACGTCGAGCAGGTGGTGCAGTCCCATATCTCAGGCATCTGATTGACGTCCAGCTTGTCACGGACCAGAAATTCGTAGATGATGCGCCTGATGTTGAGAGGTGAGCTTAACGAAAGAGGACAACCTCCCGTACATCGCCCACATTGGATGCATCCCAGCAGATCATATTGTTCTACAAACTTTCGTGTTCTCAGCATGGCGATCCTTTTGAAAATTAGAGATTAGAAATTAGAGATTGGAGGTTGGAGGTTAGAAATTGGAAACAGTCCAACTTCCAACCTCGAACCTCCAACCTCCAGCTAAACCAGCCCCAACGAGCGAAGAAGAGGACGTGGATCTATAGCATGCCGCTTAAACCAAGCGTCAGTGACCGGCAGGTCGAGGGCCAGGCCCAGCAGCTCAGTGAAATAGAGAATCGGCATGTGGTGATCCTTCTGGCGGGTGTCCAGGTTGATCTGGCACATCCCGCAGGCCGAGGCGATGCAGTTGGCCCCCGCCTCCTCAGCCGCCTGCACCAGCCTGTTGACCAGCACCACTACCACGTCGCTGCGGTTCAGGGTCAGGCTGGCTCCACAGCAGTCCACGATGTATGACCAGGAAACCGGCTCAGCCCCCATCGCTTGCAGCAGACGGTCCATGATCACCGGATGCTCCGGATCGTCCCAGCCCGTCAGCTCCGGCGGGCGGACGAGCACGCAGCCGTAGTAGCTGACCGGCTTCAGACCCTCCAGGGGCTTCTTGACCCTGGCAGCGATGTCGTCCCAATCGAGATCATGGCCGATGATATCCAGCAGATGCCGGGGCCGCGCCTGACCCGTGTACTCAAAATCTAGCAGACCCTCCATCTCTGCCCGCCAGGTCTCGTCTTCTTGGAACCTCTTATCGGCGGCCAGGCAGCGTTGGTAGCAGGCGGGGCACGGGATGGCCATGTCCAGGCCGGCGGCCTGAGCAATAGCCACGTTGCGCCCTGGCAGAGAGGTAGCCAGTTCGTGGCTCAGGGCGTGGCCCGAAGTTGCCCCGCAGCAGTTCCAATCCCGCAGTTCGATGAGTTCTATGCCCAGCGCCTCGCACACCGCCTCGCTGGAGAGGCCATATTCGACAGCCGTAGTGCTCGCCGTACAGCCGGGGTAGTATGAGTACTTCAA
>CAYNWI010000059.1:7401-11939 GCA_964400825.1 uncultured Anaerolineae bacterium
GAAGTTTGAGATTTGAGATTTGAGATTTGAGATTTCATTCTCTCTCCCCCAGGCTGGTCAACTCGTCCTCACGGAAAGTCGCCACCGGCAGCTCCTCCTCCAGGCTCCGGCCAGGCACGTAATCGAACAGAGCCTGCACCTTCTCCCCCACCGCGCGGAAGATGGTAGCCACTGGCAGGTCGTTAGGGCACGCGCTCTCGCACATCCCGCACCCCACGCAAGAGGTGGCCATGTGGTTGAGCCGCGTCAACTGGAAGATCAGGGTATCGGTGGGCATGCGGATGGAACCCTTGCGCGAGGCCCACTTGAAATACTGCGCCGAAGCGTGGTCGAAGGTGGCCGTGCGGAAGATGCACTCCTTGCAGTAGCAGATCGGGCAAGCCACCATACAGTTGTGGCAGCGGATGCAACGCGAGAACTCGGCCAGCAGGCTGGGCATGTCCACCACGCGCTGGCGAAACTCGGCCAAGCGGCGGTCGCGCTCGGCCGTCCGCTCTGCCACCAGCCTGTCCACTGCCCCCCCTCTGTCCCCCCCAACCCTGGGGGGGAGGCCAGCCTCTCTGCTTAACTCCAACTGCTCGGCCAATTCATCGCTGGCGGTGATAAGTATCTCGTTGGCCGTATCCAGCCCGATCAGGCCCAGGGCCAAATCAACGCCCTGGGGAACAGGATACTCGCACATCTGGCAGGCCACCCGAAATTGATAGCCGTCGTGCGGCGCGAAGTGGCCCTCCTCGGCCTGTGCCAGAAGATCCGTGGAGAGATCGCCGTTGCTGGTTGCAGCCAGCTCGGCATAGTCGTTCATCTCGTAGGTGCCCAGGCAATCCACCCCGATGAGCACCACGTTATCCAGACTGGCCTGCTTCAGCTTGACCAGCTCGATCAGGGCTCTGACCTCGCAGGAGCGCAGCACCGCCCCCAGCCGGCCCACCGCTCCCGTCTCCGTCAGATCCGACACCAGCCTGGCCGAGTTCACCGGCAACACCGGCGCGACGGGGTCAACGTCCTCCAGCCTGGCCGGATCGGTGATCAGCGTCTGGACGACGTTATCGCCAGCCGGCGTGCGCTGAGGCACCAGCAAGGCGTCCACGATCCCCTTTTCCAGCAGCCCCCGCAAGAAAGCGGTCATCGTCTCCAGAGCGTCGTCCTTTACTTCGAGTTTGTAATGATTATTCATCTTCTGATTCCTATCCCCCTTCAGCAACACGGCGTCAAACGTGAAACGTAAAACGTGAATCAATCGTCAACCAATCACGTTTCACGTTTTACGTTTCACGGCCTTACGTCCCCCACAGCTCCCGTAACGGATTCGGCCCCTTCTCCTTGAGCGAAGCCACCATCTCCTTCACCGTGTCGGCGAAGTACTGGCCTTCGCTGGCGCTGATCCAGCGCAGCCACACCCGGTCGTCGTCGAAGCCCATCTGCTGCAGGATGCTCTTCAGGATGGCTACCCGCCGCCGGGCCTTGTAGTTGCCGCTTTGATAGTGGCAGTCGCCGGGGTGACACCCGCCGATCAAAACCCCGTCGGCTCCTCCCAGCAACGCTTTGAGAACATAGGTTACATCCAGCCCGCCGGAACACATCAGGCGGATGACGCGAATATTGGGCGGGTACTGAACGCGCGAAGTGCCCGCCAGGTCCGCCCCCGCATAGGTGCACCAGTTACACAGAAAAGCGATGATACGCGGTTCGAAGTCGTCCATGAATTCTCTCCTTAGTTTGAAACTCGCTGGAGTGCGGACGCAAGTCCGCAGGCTTGCGCCTGCACTCCGAATCCCCAAAAACCCTCTTTTCACTACTCCGGCATCAGCAGGGCGTCTATAGCCATCAGCATCTGCTTCGGCTCGAAAGACACCTGCGCGGTGGCCTTGTTGGGACAAACCATAGCGCAGACGCCGCAGCCCTTGCAGAGCACCTCTATCACTTTGGCCACGCGCTCGTCGTAGTCCAGATAGCGGGCCTCGTAGGGACAGGCCTCCACGCACAGCCCACAGAAGCTGCACAGCCTGGGGTTGACCTGTACCAGGGTGTCCTTGCTCTCCAGACGCGGCAAGCTCAGCAGCGCGGCCGCCCGCACGGCCGCGCCCTTGGCCTG
Source organism: uncultured Anaerolineae bacterium (assembly GCA_964400825.1). Lineage (GTDB taxonomy): Bacteria > Chloroflexota > Anaerolineae > VGOG01 > VGOG01 > CAYNWI01. The sequence continues at coordinate 9,497 of CAYNWI010000059.1, forward strand.
GCAGATGGTTTCATCTATGAAACGCGGCGAGTGAGCCAGGCCACACAGGAAAACGCCCTCTTTGAGGAAGTCCAGAGGCCGCATCTTGGGATGCGCTTCCTGGAAGAAGCCGTCCTCGTCCAAAGGCACACCCAGCACCTCGCTCAGAGCCTCGTTGTCGTGGGGAGCTATACCCGTGCTGAGCACCAGCAAATCGGCGTCCAGGGTGATCTCCTGGCCCAGGATGGGCTCGGTCAGGCTCACCCGCAGGCCGTCGCCCGCCGCCTCGACGCGGGGCTTGTCGGGCAGCTCGTAGCGGATGAAGACCACGCCCTTGTCCCGCGCCTCCCGATAGTACAGCTCGTGGAAGCCGTAGGTCCTGAGCTCCCGATAGAGAACGTACACCCTGGTCTCAGGATTCAGCTCCTTGAGCTTGAGGGCGTTCTTGACGGCGTGGGAGCAGCAGACGCGGCTGCAATAGGGGCGGGTTTCGTCGCGGGAGCCTACGCATTGGATCATCACTACCGATTGGAGATTGGAGATTGGAGATTGGAGATTGGAGATTTGGGCCTCCAGTTCTTTCTGGGTGAGGACGCTATCGTGCTGGCCGTAGAGGTACTCGGTGGTGGTGGCGGGCTGAGCGCCGGTGGCGACGATGATGGCGCCGTGCTCTAACACCTCGTCGCTGTCGTCGGGCAGAGCGAGGGTCGTCAGGAAGTTCCCTTTAGTTCCTCTGAGTTCCCGCAGCTCTGTGTTGAGATACACCTTGACCAGCTCGTTCGCCTCCACCCGCTCGATGAGCGAGCCGAGCAACTCCTGCGGCTTCCCGCCCTCCAGGGTGTAATGCGCCGTCCGCAGATTGCCGCCCAGCGCGTCACCCTTCTCCACCAGATCCACCCCGAAGCCCAACTCGGCCAGCTCTAGGGCCGCGGTCAGGCCGGCCAGTCCTCCGCCGATGACCAGCCCTCTTCTGGATATTGGGGATTGGATATTGGGGATTGGATATTGGAAGGTGGACTTGGTCACGGCCATCTCCACGCTGGCTTTGGCCTTGGCCGTAGCTTGCTGCGGCAGATCCCTGTGCACCCAGGCGACGCCCTCGCGGATGTCGGCCCGCTCCAGCAAATGGGGATTCAGTCCTGCCTGTTGCATGAGGGCGGCGAACTCAGGCTGGTAAAGACGCTGCGAGCAACCTGCGATCACTACCCGATTGAGGCCCCGCTCCTCGACGGCCTTTTCGATAGCAACCAAATCCGCGCCGCAGGCATCCTCCACCACCTGGGCCAGGGCCACGCCGCTCAAACGGCCAGCGTGTTCCGCCACCGCCTCAACATCCACAACTTCTGAAACCTGGCCCCGGCAGGTGCAAACAAACACGCCCACCTGAGGCTCCTCGTCGCTGACATCCCGCTCGACTTGCGTGAGTTTCGATCCTTCGGCCAGGCTCAGGACAGGGTTTGGCGTTTCGTGTTTCGAGTCAACTCCGAACCCCGAAACTCGAAACACGGAACTCAAAACCCCCGCCGCCTCAGCCACCGTCTCCGGAATGTCCTTTGGTTCCCGGAACGCACCACCCACGAACACGCCGGGCCGGGTAGTCTCGTGGGGCGCGAAGCGGTCGGTGGCGCAGAAGCCGGACTCGTTCAGCTCCACGCCCAGCTTGCTGGCCAGGGCCTGGAATCCCTCGGGCGGGGCCAACCCTACCGCCAGGACGATCATCCCGAAGTCTTCTTCGCGGAGGGTGCCATCTTCACCCACGAAGGCCACCCGCAGGTCACGGGTCCGGGGTACCTCTTTGATGGAGGAGACCATGCAGCGGCGATAGGCCACCCCAGGCAGGCTCTCCACGCGGTTGAAGTAGCGCTCGTAGCCCTTGCCGACGGTGCGGATGTCCATGAAGAACACCGTGGCTTCCAGACCGGGCGCGATTTCCTTGGCCACCGCCAGTTGCTTGGCGGTGTACATGCAGCACACCGACGAGCAGTAAGGATGAGATTCATCCCGCGAGCCAACGCACTGAATGAAGGCCACGCGGCCGGGACCCGCGCCGTCGGAGGGCCGCACCAGGTGGGCCTGGGTTGAGCCAGCCAGGCTGACCATGCGCTCGAACTCGACGCTGGTCAGCACGTTGTCGTAATAGCCATAGCCGAACTCACCCTTGAGGCGAGCGTCGAAAGCCTGGTAGCCGGGGCTCAGGATGACCGCCCCCACCTCGATCTCGGAGCGCCGCTCGGCCATGTCCAAATCAATGGCTTCGGTGGGGCAGACCTCGACGCACTTACCGCACCTCGTGCAGTAATCCATGTCTATCACGTAGGCATCGGGCACGGCGCGGGTGGGCGGGCGATAGATGGCCTTCACCTTGTGGAGATGACCTTCATAATCACTGGGCCGCTCCACAGGGCAGACCTCGACGCACAGGCCGCAATTGTTGCATTTCTCGATGTCAACGTAGCGCGGCCGG
>CAYNWI010000060.1:0-11861 GCA_964400825.1 uncultured Anaerolineae bacterium
GCCACCGTCCTGGCCCACATGATCGTCAATGAAGGATTGAAGAACGTGGCCGCCGGAGCCAATCCCATGCTCATCAAGAGGGGCATCGAGCGGGCCACCCAGGCCATCGTGGAGGCCATCAAGGAACAATCCAAGGAACTGGTCACCAAGGACGAGATTGCCAACGTGGCTGCCATCTCGGCCAACGATAAGCAAATCGGCGCACTCATCGCCGAGGTGATGGACAAGGTCGGCAAGGACGGGGTGATCACCGTCGAGGAATCGAAGGGCCTGGCCTTCGAGAAAGAGTACGTGGAGGGGATGCAGTTCGATCGGGGCTACATGTCCCCTTACTTCATCACCAATCCTGAGACCATGCAAGCCGAGCTGGAGGACCCCTACATCCTGATCTACGACAAGAAGATCTCTGCCGCCACCGACATCATCCCCATCCTGGAAAAGCTGGTCCAGGTGGGCAAGCGCGATCTGGTGGTCATCTCCGAGGACGTGGACGGGGAGGCCTTGGCGACGTTGGTCCTCAACAAGCTGCGGGGCACCTTCAACTTGCTGGCGGTGAAGGCTCCCGGCTTTGGCGACAGGCGCAAGGCCATGCTCCAGGACATCGCCATCCTCGCTGGCGGCCAGGTGATCACCGAGGAGATGGGCCGCAAGCTGGAGACGGCACAGATCAGCGACCTCGGCCAGGCCCGCAGGGTAGTATCTACCAAGGATAACACCACCGTCATCGAGGGCAAGGGTTCTGACAAGGAGATCAAGGGTCGCATGGAGCAGATCAAGGTCGAGATCGAGAAGAGCACTTCCGATTACGACAAGGAGAAGCTGCAAGAGCGGCTGGCCAAGCTGGCCGGCGGAGTGGCGGTCATCAAGGTCGGTGCTGCTACTGAAGTGGAGCTGAAGGAGAAAAAGCACCGCGTCGAGGATGCCCTCTCAGCCACCAGAGCTGCTGTCGAAGAGGGGATCGTCCCTGGGGGAGGGGTAGTACTCATCAACGCCGTGCCAGCCCTGGATGAGGTCAAAATGGAACTCCTCGACGAGCAGACAGGGGTGAACATCCTCAGGAGAGCTCTGGAGGAGCCCATGAGGGGGATCGTTCAGAACGCTGGCATGGATGGAGCTGTGGTGGTGCAGGATGTGAGAAGGATGCAGAAGGAGAAAGGGAACGATAGAATAGGCTACGACGTGATTGCCAATGACTACGGGGACATGGTAGAGAAGGGGATCATTGATCCAGCCAAGGTGACTCGCAGTGCAGTGGAGAACGCGGCCAGCATCGCGGCCATGATCCTCACCACTGAGGCTCTGATCACCGAGATTCCTGAAAAGGAACCACCTGCGCCACCTATGCCTCAGTACTAGACAACGCTGAAAACGTTAAAGGCCCCTCCGGGTTGGAGGGGCTTTTTCTTTTTGGGGTGGTTTTAGTTATACCGAAAGAGTACCACGGATGCGGAAATGGACGATGAAATCGAGCCATCATCGTGTATTTCCAGTATCCGAGGTACTCCCTTAGGCCGCTACCCTGGCCTCTTGCAAAATCTTCACCCCGGCGCTGGCTCCGATGCGCGTGGCCCCGGCCTTGACCATCTGCTGGACAGCCTCAAGGGTCCTGATGCCCCCCGCGGCCTTGATGCCCATCTCAGGCCCCACCACCTGCCGCATTAGAGCCACATCCTCAACTGTAGCCCCGCCTGGGCCGAAGCCGGTCGAGGTTTTGACGTAGTCAGCCCCGGCCGCCTTGGCCAGTTGGCAGGCTTTGACCTTCTCCTCGTCCGTCAGCAGGGCAGCCTCGATAATCACTTTGCAGAGGGCCCGGTTGTTGTGACAGGTGCGCGTCACGGTGGCGATGTCTCGCTCCACCAGCGCGTAGTCCCTGGACTTCAGGGCGCCCACGTTGATGACCATGTCAATTTCAGTGGCTCCGTCTTCGATGGCCTGTTGGGCCTCGTAAGACTTGACCTCAGGCGAGGTGGCCCCCAGGGGGAAACCGACCACTGCGGCGATGGCCACCGGCGCGCCCTTGAGGAGCTGCGCGGCCAGTTTGACGTTAGCAGGGTTGACGCAGACGGCGGCGAAGCCGTACTTGCGGGCCTCGTAGCAGAGCTGAGCGATCTGCTCCTGGCTGGCGTCCGCTTTGAGCAAGGTATGGTCAATCATGTGAGCGATGTCGGCCGCCACGTTAGTGTAGCCCAGAGGGTTGCCGATCCTGGTCGCTCCCGCGTCAATCACCTCCTGGGTCTTGTCCGGGCACTTCTCGGTACACTGACCGTTGCAAGTCAAGCACTCCGATCCCGATTGGGCACTGGCCTCTTCCTCCCGCAGCAGGATCAGCACCTCTTTGGTGATCTGTTCCACGAGTCGTTCTACGGTTGCTCTATCCAGGTCCATTTCCTCATTTCCGCAGGAATCGTTTCTCGATGCCCATGATCTTGTTCACCCTGCGCTCGTGGCGGCCGCCGGCGAATTTCGTTTCCAGCCACGTCTTCACGATCTGCCTGGCCAGGCTCTCGGCGATGAGACTCCCGCCTAAGGTCAACACGTTGGCGTCGTTGTGCTCACGGGCGTTCACGGCTGTGGAGAGGTCGTAGCACATGCTGGCCCGCACTCCTGGTACTTTGTTGGCGGTCATGCAGGATCCAATCCCTGCTCCGTCAATCACGATGCCCCGCCAGGCCTGGCCTTCGGAGACCAGCCTGGCCACGGCGTAGGCGAAGTCGGGGTAGTCTACCGATTGGCTGCTGAAGGTGCCGCAATCCTTGACGGCGTAGCCAAGTTCCTGGAGGTAAGCTTTGAGTGTTTCTTTCATGTCAAAGCCGCCGTGATCGGCGCCGAGGGCGATAACTTTGCTGCCAGGGGCTGGGTTCTCGCTGAGGGTGCGGACAGGGCCAGGCTCCGGGGAGAGGGAGACCTTTCTTTCCAGGGCCGCCTCCCGAGCCCTGGGGGTGACTATGGCTCCGGCGGGGAGAGACAATTCGCCCCCGGTGGGAACAGCTTCCACGTCCTGTTCGGTTATCAGGGGACGCTTCGTCACGTCGGACGGAGATGGGGCACGAGGCTCGTTAGCCTCGCCCAGGCCGAGTGTCCGCAACAGAACTCGCCGTACTATTTCCCTTACCTCGTTTTCTTGTAGAGCCATGTTCCGTCACGCACCACGCACCACGTTATTCCGTGGCCGCGTAAGAATAGTGGGGCACGAGTCCCAGATAATTAGGGGGCCAGTAGGAGATCCAGGCCTTGCCTATAATAGCATCCCTGGACAGAGATCCCCAATTGTGGGAATCGCTGGAACTGTTGCGATTGTCACCCAGGACGAAGTACTCGTCTTCCCCCAGGCGTTGAGGCCCCCAGGTGTAGTTGCTCGTGTGGAGTGTGTACGGTTCTTCGAGTTCTTCGCCGTTGATAAAGATGCGTTCCCCTCTGACCTCCACCTTCTCTCCTGGCAGCCCGATGACTCGTTTGATGAAATCCCGCCTGGGATTCTTGGGGTAGTGGAAGACCACCACATCGCCGCGCTCAGGGGGATGAAGATAGTACAAAAGCTTGTTTATGATCAGATATTGCCCGTCGTGCAGGTTGGGCTCCATGCTGGTTCCCTCGATGCGGAAGTTCTGGATCAGAGTGCGGACCGCGAGAAAGATCAACAGGGTCAGGAGCACTGTCTCCACGATCTCGCGCAAGATGGATTTGCCTTTCTGTTGTTGACCTTTTATATCTTGGTTGTCAACTGTTTCATGGCCGTCCTGTATCTCAGGTGATTCCTCAAACAAACTGTTCACCCCTCTCGCATAGTATTGTTCCCAATTATAATACATCTCCAATCAGAAGGCAAGCCGGTCTTGGAGATTTTGAAGGGCTTGCGCGGTAGTTCATCATCGTGGGATAGCAGGCCGATCGCATGGGCCATCTTTGCGCCGGAACACGAAGGTTGGAAGTAAACGCTGGAAAGCGCCAACTTGACAAAAGTGCCTATCTGGTTTAAGATTAGCCTGGTAGGTAGCGTCCTGAGTCTGATTTCGGTGAGCCCTTGGCGTGAGCTCGGTCGAACGCTCAGTCGAGTTGTCGAAGGCCAGCACCAGGTGGCCTCAGGCAAGCCTGCCAAAAGTTTTTCAAAAGGAGGCGCTAATGATGTCACAAAGAGGTGAGATGCGATGCATCTGGCTTGTCACGGCGATTATGATGTTGGCCTCCCTCTCACTAGCCGGTTGCGCTGGAGTCGAAATCGTTGACCGGCCCCCCGTTTCCCCAGATACACTGTCCCTCAGTAAGGTTAAAACTCCCGTGGACGAGCACGATTTGGCTGTGCTGGCCATTGATTTTGACCCCCCGCTGGAATATGAGCAGATCATGGTCAAGGGCGAGCAGGCAACCTTGTTGGTAGCGGTGGAGAACATTGGCCTTCAGGCCGAAGTTGACGTTAGAGTGAAGGCGCGGCTGTCTGCCCAGGACGACGACACTCCGATCCTGGAAAAGACTTGCCACATTGACACTATCGCCCCTGGCCAGATAAAGATAGCTCGCTTCAAAGACATCTCCCGCATTCCTTACCGGCCGGCCTATCGCTTGCAGGTGTGGGTGCTGCCGGTACTCGGCGAAATCGGCATGGCAAATAACCAAAGGAGCTACGATCTCTATATAAACACGCCACGGTGATAACAAAACCTGTTACCTCGTAGTGCTGCTTGAAGTGGAGGTAGAAATCTTCGGTGAGAGTGAGCGTGGATGACCGGTATGCCCTGCCGTCGGAAGTGAAAAGGCACTAGCCATGAAATTCAAGCTGGCCGGCCTCGGTCGCTACATCCCCATCTTGGTAATCGCCCTGATCTTCGGTGCTTTGTTGGGTCTACAATGGAAATCGCCACCGGCGAGGCCTGCGACAGTGCCAGGCTTTGAGCACGAGTCAGGGTTTCTAACTATCAATCGCCTGGAAGCGGAGCAGGGAGAACTCAAGGAAAACATCGGGCGGGTGCGGGAGCAGTTGGACGAATATCGCCGCGAGTTGGCCGCTAACACGGAGATGTTGAGAGAGATAAACGCGGAGTTGGAGCGGCAGAAAATGATGGCCGGGTTGCTGGCTGTCGAAGGGCCCGGCGTCTTGGTGACTCTCGATGACAGTAGCATCCGGTCGGCGGCGGCGGACTCCACTGACTTCCTCATCCACGAGTATGACCTGCGCGACGTGGTTAACCTCCTGTGGCTGGCCGGCTCTGAGGCCATCGCCGTCAACGATGAGCGGATTGTGGCTACCACTTCCATCTACTGTGTGGGCAGCACGGTCATGGTCAACGATACCCGCCTCTCTCCTCCCTATCTGATCCAAGCTGTAGGTAACTCCGTCGTGCAGGAAGATGTTTTGCGCAATCCCGGCTATCTCAGAGAGATCAAGCAGAGAGCTGAACTCTACGGTGTGCAGTTTAAGGTGAACAGGATAGGGACGCTCACCCTGCCCGCTTACAAGGGGGGCTTCCCCATCCACTATGCCCAATTGGGAGATTGAATGATAAGATTGGGGCCATGAAGAGTCGTTCTGCACAATTATTGTTAACCATAGTTTGTTTCGTTTTGGGCCTGTTGCTGGTGGCCCAATTTCGCACTCAGCGGATGGCAGGTGGGTACATCTTGTCCGCTTCGAGCGCCGATCAGCTCATTATCATCAGCAGCCTGGTGGAGAACAACGCCCGCCTGCGCGAAGAGATGGAGGCCCTGGAAGGGCAGCTCGACGAATATCAACAGACCACCGGCCGGGCTGTGCTGGAAGGTTTGGTGGAGGAACTGAACAAGGTCAGGATCATCAATGGGCTGGTCGAGGTCTCAGGGGCGGGTGTAGAAGTGAGCATTGACGGGTCTATCGGCGTCCTGGATTTGCAGGACTTGATCAACGAGTTGCGCAACGCCGGGGCGGAGGCTTTGGCCGTCAATGGGGAGCGGCTGACGCTGTACTCGGTAATTGCCAGCCCCGAAGACGGGGTGATGACCATCAATGGGATGCAGTTTTCGCGACCCTATGTTTTGCAGGCTATTGGTGATCCTGAGACCATGGAGACGGCCTTGCTCAGGAGCGGGGGGCTCATCGCTACTTTGGAGCACAACTACGAGGGCCTGGCCGTGAGTGTGATCAGGCGGGATAGAATGGTCTTGCCTGTGTACGAAGGGACTATCGAATTCGTATACGCTTCTCGGGTAGAATAGGAAAAGGCGGCCACCGGGGTTATCGGTAGCCGCCTGATCTTGGCTGGAGGCTGGGCCAGGCTTAGCCCCCGCCACAGGTTGCGCAACTGGTGGCGCTACAACTGGCACAACCGCTGGTGTCACCAAGGGACCGACTCTCGCCGCCGCTTCCCTTGCTGATGGCGGCGAATGTAGAGATGGTCCGGGAGGTGTTCGTCCCCTGGCAGCGCACACAAGCGATGGGGTCGTCGGCCTGGCTCATCCTCCGCAGGGCCTCAAACTTGATCTTACAATCGGCGCAATAGTATTCATAAAGTGGCATAGCTGTTCACCTTCTCAGAATCAGTAGGCCCCAAGCTGCTCTGCAGGGATTGTCAAATCCCCGCCTTTGGCCTGGATCTGGCGCTTGTCCTGAGCTTGCCGAAGGGATCCAGGCCGAGCAAGAATGGATCTACTGAGGATTGTTCTCAAGGATATTTTACTCTCGTTTTAGAATTTGGTCAAGGGAACAACGGACGGTAGGATTCAACGGACCGCTCCGTGTTCTCGAAAGGGGGACTACATTGCGAGAACTTACTGATCGGGCTTTGAACGTAGCCGAAATCAAAGGCGCTGCTTACGCCGACGTCCGCATCGTGCGCCGGGAAAACCAAAGCCTCGTGGTAAAGAATGGGATAGTGGGAGCCCTCTCCCAGGACGAAGACCAGGGCTTCGGCGTGCGGGTCATTCTCGACGGAGCCTGGGGCTTCGCCTCCAGCTCCCTTCTCTCGCTGCAGGAGGTCGAGCGGGTCACTGCCCTCGCTACTGAGATAGCCAGGGCCAGCGCGCTGGTCAAAACCCAAGATGTGGACATCGGCTTCCCCATCGTCTACGCGGACACCTACCGCACGCCAGTGAAGACCGATCCCTTCCAGGTACCTCTGGAGAAAAAAATCGAGCTGCTCATGGCTGCCGATGCTGGGATGAGGCTGGCCAAAGGGGTAGCAGTCGCCCAATCCAACCTCCAGTTCGTGCGCGAGCACAAGGTTTTCGCCAGTTCCGAGGGCGCTTTCATCGAGCAGGAGATCATCGAGAGCGGGGGCGGCCTGGAGGCCACGGCTGTCGGCGAAGGCGAGGTCCAGAAGAGGAGCTACCCCAACTCCTTCGGCCGCCACCAGGGTACGGGCGGCTACGAGCTCATCGAGGAGATGGACCTGGTGGGCAACGCTCAGCGGGTGGGCGAGGAGGCGGTGGCGCTGCTCACGGCTCCCCAGTGTCCGAGCCTGGCTACTACCATCATCCTGGGAGCGACCCAGTTGGCCCTGCAGGTGCACGAGTCCTGTGGCCATCCCATTGAGCTGGATCGGGTGTTCGGCACCGAGGCCAGCTACGCCGGCACCAGCTTCCTGACCACGGAGAAGCTGGGCAACTTCCGCTACGGCTCCGATATCGTCAACATCACCGCCGATGCTACCATACCACGCGGCCTGGGCACCTTTGGCTACGACGACGAGGGGGTGCCGGCCCACAGGGTGCCCATCGTGCAGGCTGGCATGTTCGTCGGCTATCTCACCTCGCGGGAGACAGCGGCCATGATTGGTCAGGAAAGCAACGGCTGCATGCGGGCCGACGGTTGGAACCGCATCCCCATCATCCGCATGACCAACATCAACCTGGAGCCAGGGGAATGGGACTTCGACGACCTCGTCGCCGACACCGAGGACGGCATCTACATGGAGATGAACAAGAGCTGGAGCATTGACGACAAGCGCCTCAACTTCCAGTTCGGTACCGAGATGGCCTACCAGATCAAAAACGGCCAGTTGGGGCAACTGTACAAGAACGCCACCTACACCGGCATCACCCCGCAGTTCTGGGCCGGCTGTGATGCCATCTGCAACCAGAAGCACTGGAACGTGTGGGGCACGCCCAACTGCGGCAAGGGCCAGCCCTCGCAGACCGCCCACGTGGGCCACGGCACGGCCCCCGCCCGCTTCCGCAACGTGCAGGTGGGGGTGATGAGGTAGTCCAACACTCCCATATCACTTACTTAAGCATGAGGAGGTTTCTATGCCAACCCTAGCTGTTTCACGGGATGTGCTCGATCTCATTGAGTACGTCGAAGGGGAGACGATAAAAGATAAACTAATCGGCTTAGTCTCTGCTGACTTAGCTAGACGGCTCCGGGAGTGCGACCGTGAGATCGGCGATTTCGAGCTGAAGTACAGGATGACTTTTGCAGAGTTCGCCGAAGCTTGGGAAAGTGATGAGATCCCAAACAAGTGGTCACACCAGGTGGAAAGGGATTACATGATCTGGGAGGGGCTGGAAGCGGAAAAGAGAAAGTGGCTCTCCTTGCTGAAGAGAATCCATGGAGGGTCTTAGGGGTGAATAAGACACTAAGAGGATTTCTAGAAGACGTGAGGAGGGCGGCTCGATTGGCTTTCCCCAAAGCCGCGCTCGATCACACTATCGTCCGTTTGACGCATCTCAGCCTTCGCATCACCATCCATGAGGAGACGTTCGTTGATGTTTACTTCAACGAGGAGACTCAAAGAACCGACTATGCCTTGATACACAAAGGTGAACGTGTCTATGGCGTGGATAATCTGAAGGGTTGGCATTACCACCCATTCCAAGCTGTTGAGCAACACCTGCCATGCCCTGAGCCTTCAGTGCAGGAGGTCTTCGAGAAAATGAAGGGAATCGTAGAAGCACTTTAATTGGTTAGACAGTCCTTGGCTAGGTGGTCGAGTGGTTCAGAGACTGGGAGAATAGACCAAGGACCATCCGACCACTCGACCAAGAAGAAAGGAGTAATAATGCTAGGTAGAAAGAAGATGCGCGAGATTGCCGGGCGAGTCCTGGCTCTGTCCGCTGCCGAGCAGACGGAAGTGATTATCATGAGCGAGGACAGCGGGCTGACGCGCTTTGCCAATTCCTACATCCACCAGAATGTGGCCGAGCGAAATGTGGGGCTCAGGGTGCGGACCGTGGTGGGCAAGAAGATCGGGGTGGCTTCCATCAACGACCTGGGCCCGGCGGCTTTGGAAAGGGTAGTGGAGAGGGCCTTGACGATAGCCAAGCTCCAGCCTGAGAATCCCGACTTCACATCGCTGCCCAGCCCGGCACCTATTGCTGAAGTCGAGGTCTTCGACGAGGCCACGGCCGCTTTCAGCCCTGAGGCCAGGGCTAAGGCTGTGGGCGTGATTTGCCGACAGGCTGTAGACAATGGACTGGTGGCTTCGGGGGCCTTCACCACTGGCACTGGCGAGTTGGCGGTGGCCAACTCGCTGGGCATCTTCGCTTACTATGCCATCACCACGGCCGATGTCAGCACCGTTATCATGAGCGACGATAGCTCTGGTTACTCTGCCGCTACGGCCTGGAAAGTGGGGGAAATCAACCCCGAAACCATCGGCAGCGAGGCGGTGGAGAAGGCTCTCCTGAGTCGCAACCCCAGAGACCTGCCCCCAGGCCGCTACCCTGTCATCCTGGAGGAGTACGCTGTAGCTGACATCATGGATACGCTGGCCTACCTGGGCTTCGGTGCTTTGTCCGTGCAGGAGGGGCGCAGCTTTATGGTAGACAGTTTCGGGAAGCAGATCATGAGCGATGCTATCTCCATCTGGGACGACGGCCTCGACCCTGCGGGCTTGCCCATGCCTTTCGACTTCGAGGGCGTGCCAAGACAGCGGGTTGATCTGATAAAAGAAGGCGTGGCTGAGGCGGTGGTGTACGACTCCTACACCGCTGGCAAAGAGGGGAAAGCTTCCACTGGCCACGGATTGCCTGCTCCCAACACCTTCGGCCCCATTCCGGGCCATACCTTCATGGCGCCTGGTGAGGCGACTAAAAAGGAGATGCTGGGGACGGTGGAACGAGGTATCCTGGTGACTCGCTTCCACTACACTCGCCCCGTCCATCCCAAGCTGGTCATCGTCACCGGCATGACCCGCGATGGGACTTTTCTCATCGAGAAGGGCGAGGTCGCCTACCCCATCAAAAACCTCCGCTTCACCCAGAGCTACTTAGAGGCGTTGGCCAACGTCGAACTGGTGAGTCGTGAGACCAGGCTACAACAGAACTGGTTTGGCGGCACCCGTGCCCCGGCCCTGAAGCTCACCGAATTCGAGTTCACCGGAGCGACAGAGTTCTAGATTGGTTATGCGATTCCTCATCACTGGCGGGGCTGGTTTCATCGGCGCCGCCTTGGCAAATCGTTTGGTTAGGGAAGGGCATCACGTGCGGGCCCTGGACGATCTCAGTGCCGGCGATCCCTCGCGCCTCGATTCCACGGTGCTGTTCACCCGTGGCGACGTAAAAGATGTCCCCAAGCTCTGGACGCTGTTGCAGGACGTGGACTGCGTCTACCACCTGGCGGCGCGGGTGTCCGTCCCGGAGTCCATTCTGTATCCCCGCGACTACAACGACGTGAACGTGGGTGGCACGGTGGCCGTCATGGAGGCCGTGCGGGACGCGGGGGTGAAAAGGGTGATCTTAGCTTCCTCGGGAGCTGTCTACGGCGAAAAGGACAAACAGCCCGTCAGCGAGAAGACGATTCCCAACCCTGATTCGCCCTACGCTGTGAGCAAGCTGGCATCAGAGTATTACGTCTTCACCATCGGCGTCCTCTGCGGCATAGAGACAGTGGCGCTCAGGATATTCAACGCTTACGGGCCAGGGCAATTCGTGCCCGCTTCCCACGCTCCGGTCATCCCCCAGTTCCTCAAACAAGCCCTGGGAGGTGGCTCGCTGATCGTCTTTGGCGATGGCAGCCAGACCAGGGACTTCGTCTACATTGACGACGTAGTGGATGCCCTGTTCGCCGCAGCCACGGCCTCCGACGTGGATCGCCGTATCATCAATGTGGGGAGCGGCCAGGAGGTGAGCATCAACCAGTTGGTGGAGAAAGTGGCTCGCGCCACCGGCCGCCAGGTCAGCCCCCTCTCCAGCCAGGCCGATGACGGCGGTGTCTCCCGGCTGGTGGCCGACATCGGCCTGGCCCGACAGAAACTAAGCTACAGTCCCGAGGTTGACCTGGATGAGGGGCTGGATTTGATGCTGTTCTTGGATCCCCAATTTCAAGTGGCCTCTGACCAATGACCAGCAATCGCCTGCCCAGCGACTACTTGACCAACTTAGGCGTTTTATTGCTCTCCATGGCTGGCTTGTGTCTGGAGATCACCCTCACGCGGATTTTCTCCCTGGCCCAATGGTATCACTTCGCTTTCATGGCGGTTAGCATCGCCCTGCTGGGTTTTGGAGCCAGTGGCTCCTTCCTCTCCCTTTTCCCCAGTCTGATCAAGAAAAATCCGACCAGATTCCTCGCCACCCTCTCAGCGCTCATGGCCCTTGGCATCCTGGCCAGCTATCTAAACGTCAACTACATCCCCTTCGACTCCTATCGCATCGCCTGGGAGCGAGAGCAGCTTCTCTTCCTGGCTATCTACTATCTACTCTTGGTGCTGCCTTTTTTCTTCAGCGGCCTGGCCATCGGCATCTTACTGGCGGCGCGGCCTGAGCTGGCGGGCAGGATCTATTCCTTTAACCTGGCTGGCTCGGCTCTGGGCTGCCTGGCTGCGGTGGTGGCCCTGCCTCTCCTGGGCGGGGCAGGGACGGTGATGCTCAGCGCCTTGCTGGGGGCGCTGGCTGCGATGGCATTTGCTTTAGAAGACTCACCCTCCCCTGGCCCCTCCCTGGGAGGGAGGGGAACTCAG
>CAYNWI010000061.1:0-11725 GCA_964400825.1 uncultured Anaerolineae bacterium
CATATCAGGGCCATACCTCAGCGGGCGACGATATGCCTCTAACTCAACTCCCAAACTTGCTAATCGAGATGAAAGAGAATCGGCAAATGTTTCCCTTTCTCTGATTGCTTTTCTCTCAATACTGCTTTCCAGCTTCTCATATAGGGTTTTGTATTCTCCATAATTCAACTCATAAACAGATTCCAGATCTCTAACCGAAACTCTAATATCGCTTATTTCCTCATCATAGCTTATAGTTGTTGTTAAACGTAGCTTCTTTAGCGGCCTGAATGACTCTGAGCCCTTGGTAAAATCGTCCACTTCCCTTATGATATCGTTGAACCATTCTTCATCGGCGACTGCGGAACGAATACTCTGTATTCCCTCATCTAGGGCGCTAATAACTTCTTCCGTATCACAGAAGTTTTCTTCCAAGATTAGATCAATTGTAATTTCAATAGGTCTGTAGATATTCCTATTATGAAACATTGTATCGGGCAAGAATATTCTGTCATCTCTAAGCGAGTAAAACGCCAGATGCAATCCGCGGAGTATATTCGACTTTCCCACATTGTTTTTGCCGAAAAACACATTAACTGGAGTTACATTATCTATTTTGAGCTCTTTAATGCTTCTGAAGTTTCTTATTGTAAAAGATTGGATTTTCATCTCATTCCTCCTAGTGATTTGTTCATTAACGGCTTCTTACTCAAACTCCATCAGATTCATTTGACGTGAAAGGCCGAACCCTTCGGTAGAGAACTCATCGTGCCGCCAAGAGACTGATGGTGGCTTTACTTCACGGCACCGGATCGTATCCTCCGGGATTACGTGGGTGGCAGCGGCTGAGGCGCTTGATGGCCATCCAGCCACCCTTCAGGAGGCCGTACTTCTCAATGGCTTGGTATGCGTAATGTGAGCAGGAAGGCTCGAAACGACAGGTGGGGGGCAAAGCACGGGAGAAGGTGTTTTGATAGAGTTTGATGATGTTCAGGGCGAGGATTCTCATCGCAGCTTCTATCCCGTTTCCTCGCTGGCCGTTTTCAGCAGACCAGCCCGTCTCAGCAACTGCTCGACGGCCTGGTCTACTTGTTTGAAGTCCGCTTCTCTTATGGGATGGCGAGCGATGAATACTAGATCCCAACCTTCTTTGATGTCCCCTTGGCGGAGCCTGGTCGCCTCTCGCATGAGGCGTTTGGCCCGGTTACGAACCACAGCTTTGCCCACCCAGTGACTGACGGAGAAGCCAAAGCGGCTATGCTCTAAGTCGTTGGGCAAGGCGCATAGAACTAACAAGGGATGGGTCCAGGAACGCCCCTCCCGACGCACTCGCTGAAATTGCTTGTTGCTTCTCAAACGGTGTCTTTTCTTCAACCCTCAACTTATGGCTACTTTCTGTACTTCTGCACGGCCAATCTCTTTCTCCCCTTAAGTCTACGGGATCTGATGACCTTGCGTCCGCCCTTGGTGCTCATCCGAGCCCGAAAACCGTGGACTCGCTGGCGTCGTCTTTTCTTGGGTTGATAGGTACGCTTAGGCATTAACTTCCCTCCTCTGTGATGCAAATCGTGGTATCGTCACTTATTATACTGTTTTGACGCGCTATGTCAAACTTCAAACTTCAAACGTGAAACGTCAAACGTCAAACTCCAATCTTCGATAGCTTGACCTTTTTTAGCCGGGGGTTGTGAGTGATGCCTGGGATGCGGCCCCGCTTGGCCAGGGGCTTGCCAGCCACCACCTTCAAGTCGCCGGTGAAGTCTATTGGCCTGGCGCCGCTGATGTAGCTCCCCACCCCGTAGCCATCCACGGGAGCTCCCTCGGCGATGAACTGCCGAATTCGCTCCGGCGTGATGCCCCCGCTGACGAAGATCTTGACATTTGGGAAGCCAGCCTGGTCGAGGCGAACTCGTACTTCCTTGACCAGATCGGGGGTGACACGGCCTCGCTCAACCGGGGTGTCCAGGCGCACGCCCCAGAGCCGATCCCCCATGGCCCTCGCTACCAGCAGGCTCTCCTCTGCCTCGTCGTGGAAGGTGTCTACCAGGGCAATGCGGGGGCACTCCGGCGGAATATGTCGGTCGAAGGCTTCGGTGGCCTTCACCGTATCGCCGAAGATGAGGATCATGGCGTGGGGGATGGTGCCTGCTGGCGCTTTGCCGGCCAGCCTGGCCCCGGCGGTGGTGGCGCCAGTCACGCACCCTCCCACGATGGCCGCGTATTCCATCTGGGCCGAGACAGCAGGGTGGACGTGGCGAGCTCCAAAGCCTATGATGGGAACACCCTCAGCCGCATCCACCACCTCTCGCGCCGCCGTGGCCCAACCGCTCTCGTGGGCCAGGATGCCCAGAATGGCCGTCTCGTAGAGGCCGAAGGAGCTGTAGGGGGCAGTGATGCGCAGGATGATCTCGTGCTTGCTCATGGACTCGCCCTCGTCGAGAGCCCAGACCTCGGCATCCTCAGGCAGGACGACGGCCAGAAGCTCCAACACCTCTTTGATGCCGCAGAAAATGCCGTCCCGGCCGGGGAAGATCTCCATGGTCACCACGGGGTCCAGCCCTTCCTTTTGCAGGATGGTCTGGGTGCGGGCGAAATAGACGTCGGCCCGGTCTTCGGAAAGGGCGTGGTGGATCGAATGGGCAGTCTTTTGGGTCATCGGTGGTTTCTCCTTAAATCAAAGCCTGATGCCAGGCCAGTCGTAAACGGGATCGCTTGAGCGGACAGCGTGCATTCCCGCGTCGGCAAATCTCTGGAAGGCGGCGTTCGCTTCGTCGGTGTAATCCATAACTCCGGGGACAACTACTGGAGA
This sequence comes from uncultured Anaerolineae bacterium, assembly GCA_964400825.1. Lineage (GTDB taxonomy): Bacteria > Chloroflexota > Anaerolineae > VGOG01 > VGOG01 > CAYNWI01. Next base: position 2,789 of record CAYNWI010000061.1, read on the forward strand.
GGTGCAATCTTCCAGCAGATATACCTTCTCGGCCAACCTCTCATCTCGAACAGAAATGCCTTCCAGTAGATCATCAATCGTCCAGGCTACACAATGACTCTTGGCCTGTCCAGCGATGATGACGGCATCGAATTGCAGTAGCTTCTCGATGAATTCGACGTTTTTCTGGGTGATTGGCTCTCCGTCCGGCCCCTCCAGCACTTCTGGGCCGAGCACCGAATAGTGCTCGGTAAACGGGTTGTCTCCTTTGACTTGAAAATTCGGCTGGCTATACCGCGCCATACTGTGGAAGAAGATGGCTTCCTCAACCGCCGGGACAAGGGCGTGGCCGATGCTTCCCAGCATGGCGTGATAGGGCCAGACGGTCAGATCGTATTTACCGCCCGTCCTCAACGCTTTGGCATAGTTTAGAAGGTGGCGATGGGCGTAATCCTCAGCAATCCCAAGAGTATGACCAAGGGCAGGGTTAAACTTCCACCGACCTTTCTTCACATCCTCTTCCGAAATGAGGGTGAAAGGGGCTGGATGTTCGCCCTGGTCGTTGATCCAGAATACAGAATGGAAAATCTGCGTCGCCTGGTGCGTGTCCATCGTCGGAGCAATCCGGGTAATCACGTCCAGGTTGCGGTAGATGAACTCACACAGCCTTCGATTGTCGTCCACCGCGCCCGTCCCGGAGCGTCCGCCGACGAACAGCTCAAAGCCAGGGACACAAAACGTGTTTTGCACGTCTACTGCCACCAGACAGGTTTTGAATCTGTCATTGGCTGCAGGCGGTATGTGATGTTGCTTTGCCCACCTTTCGGCCTCCTCGGCCCGTTCTCCATAAGGAACTTTCCAAACCTCACCGACCTTATCCGGGTCGAAATGCGGTGGAATGGGAAGTTCATGATGTGCCATATTAACATCCTCCCTTCTCAAGTGTCATTGCGAGGAGCGTAGCGACGAAGCAATCCCCACTGGTGACACCAATTGCACTTTGGAGATTGCTTCGCTCCGCTCGCAATGACACCACATGTCTACTGTGCTGGCGAAGTTAACATTGTCGAGTTACTCTCTCACTCTCTCAATCTTGGCTCCCAAAGCTTGCAGTTTCTCCTCAATCCTTTCATAACCCCGGTCTATCTGGCCGATGTTGCGAATTGTGCTTCGCCCCTCGGCGCAGAGGGCGGCGATGAGCAGGGCCATGCCGGCCCGGATGTCGGGGCTCTCCAACTGCTCGCCGTGCAGCCTGGACGGCCCCACCACCACCGCCCGGTAGGGGTCGCAGAGGATGATGCGCGCGCCCATGGAGATCAGCTTGTCCACGAAGTACAGCCGGCCCTCGTACATCTTCTCGTGGATGAGGATGGTGCCCTCGGCCTGGGTGGCTACCACCACGGCGATGCTCATCATGTCCGTGGGGAAAGCCGGCCAGATACCGTCATCAATCTTGGGAATAGCCCCGTGAGCCTCAGGAACAACTCGTAGTTCTTGCTCGGCGGGCACGAAAACGTCCTCGCCTCGGATCTCCACTCTGATCCCCAAACGCCCCAACATGAGCCTGATCATGCGCAAGTGCTCAGGTGCGGCTTTTTTGATGAGGAGTTCGCTGTGCGTCACCGCCGCCAGTCCGATAAAGCTACCCACCTCCAGGTAGTCGGAGGCAATCCGACAGGTACCGCCACCGAGCTTTTCTACGCCCTGGATGGTCAAAGTGTTGGTGCCGATGCCAGAGATTTGCGCGCCGACGCTGTTCAGAAAGCGGGCTAAGTTCTGAACGTGAGGCTCGCTGGCCGCGTTGCGGACGATGGTGGTGCCCTCGGCCAGACAGGCGGCCATGATAACGTTTTCCGTGCCAGTTACGCTGGCTTCATCGAGAAGTATATCCTGACCGCGCAGTTTGTCAACCTGCATCTTGTATCCGGAGTCCACCTCGATCTCAGCCCCCAGGGCTCGCAAGGCGGCCAGGTGAGTGTCCACCCGCCGGCGGCCAATGACATCTCCGCCAGGTAGGGGAAGGCAAATGTCGCCGCAGCGGGCCAGCATAGGCCCCGCCAGGAGCATGGACGCTCTGATCTCCCGACAGAGGTTGGGATCCAGGCGGGTGGCGGTCAAATTCCTGGCCTGAACAGTCACCTCGTGATTCCCGCTCCATTCGATGTCCACCCCGATGTCGGCCATGATGGCCAACATGGTCTGCACGTCTTTGATCCGCGGCACGTTCTCAAGCACAACCTGTTGATCGGTCAACAGCGTGGCCGCCAGGAGCGCCAGGGCCCCATTTTTGTTGCCGCTCGGAACCACCACGCCGTTGAGCGGGTGCCCACCTTCGATCACGAATTTATCCATCAGGCTGGGAGTCCTTTCTCTAGCATCTTTAGCCAGTCGGCTATCTCTGGCTGCACGTCTGCTCCCCGCTGGGCCAGGAAGTCGTCAATGGCCGTCCAGTCGGGGTCAAGTCTGTAGGTGTAGTGGTTTTTCCCGACCTCTCGCACCTCGATGGCCGCTAGCCGGGGCTTGACCAGATGGTTGATTAAGAGATCAAGGCCCTGGTCATCCTGAGGGTTGGCCGGGTCGAAGTGCAGCCAGCGCTGGGGCGACAAGAGATTGCGCTGGCGTAGATACAACAGGCAGAGTTGCAAGTTGGCAGCCTCCAGCAGCCCCTCCAGCTTGACGAGTTGCTGGCTGATTTCGGCCAGCCGCGCCTCAGAACGGGCAACCCTGGCCTTGCGCCGAGCTGTTTCCCTTCCCAGGAAATCCGTAGCAAACAAACGGTCAATGATGCCCAGGCCCACTAATAGTATCCTATCGCCTGCGTTCATGGCCTTTGACCTTCAACAAAACCTCGTCCCCCACCCTCGCCGCCAACGTTTGGGACGCGCTACCGCCGGAGACAGAGATCTCCAAATGGTCCTCACTGCCGATGAGAGCCAGGAGCTTTCCCGGCGTTACCTCGGCGTAGTTGTTCGCTATGCCCTGGATGCTCTGCCCTTTGACCTCAACGATGCCATCTCTTAGCAGGGGGGTATCAGCTAGATCCAATTTTGCTCGGCCTGGATCGCCAGATCCAGGCCAAAGGCGGGGATTTGGCAATCCCCGCCGAGCGATTTTGGATCCACTGTGATCAGCCAAATCCGTGGCCGTGATGCTGGTGATCAGATTACCGAAGCGGTCAACGTGGATGACCTGGCCGACGATAGTCCCGTCGGGGCGGAGCTGAGGCCGGGGCAGGGGGAAGGTGACGATCTCCGTCAGTGGCTGGCCCAGCTCGGCCAGTCGGATACCTCGCGCCAGGTGGGCGGCGGCGGGGGCAAAGATGTCGCGCCCGTGGAAGGTGCAGCTTACCGGCGAGAGGTGGTAGCTAGGGTTGGTGAGGTGCACTATCTGTTCCACCCTCTCGCCAGCCACCACGTAGCTCAGGACGCCGTTATCGGGAGCCACAAAAGTGGCCTGGGCCGTTCGCAAGGCGATGGCCCGCCGCTCGCTGCCCACCCCCGGATCAACGACCACCACGTGGATGGTGCCCTGGGGGAAGTAGGGGTAAGCGGCGTAGAGGGTATAAGCTCCCTCCCGCACATCCTGGGGCGCGATGTCGTGGGAGATGTCAACTATGGTGGCTGTGGGTTCGATGCCCAGGATGACCCCCTTCATCGTCCCCACGTAGCCGTCCGCCAACCCGAAATCGGTGGTCAAGGTGATGATGCTCACCGTTTCTTTCCTCCACCCTAATTTTACTCCAGAGGGCGATTCTCGTCAAGGCCGTTTGACAAGCGAACCAGTGTTCTATATAATACAATAGGTTTCAGGAGGATTTTCCTTCCGAACGCCCTGGACAGACTTGACCAAAATCCCTATTGACAGCTTAGAACATTTGTGCTATAATTAGAACAGAGTTACTCTCTCAGGAGACAGTTATGCCCACAGATTACGAAACCAGTGATATTCAGGTGCTTGAATACCCGGAGAACATCCAGCGACGCCCGGGCATGTACGTCGGCGGCACTGGCCTGGCCGCCCTCCACCACCTGGCTCATGAGTTGGTAGATAATGCCGTGGACGAGGCTCTGGCCGGGGCCTGCACGCACATCGAGGTCGAGATCCACCGCGACGGCTCCCTCACCGTGACCGACGACGGGCGCGGCATTCCCACCGGGATGCACCCTGAAAAAAAGCGGCCTACGCTGGAACTGGTTTTTACCGAGTTGCACGCCGGGGGCAAGTTCAAAGAAGGCAGCTATTCGACCAGCGGCGGGCTGCACGGCGTCGGCATCAAGGCCACCAACGCGCTGTCCGAGTGGCTGGAGGTGCGGGTGCAGCGGGATGGGGTGGTCTATTTTCAGCGTCACGAAAATGGTCTGCCTGTCACCCCGGTCCAGATTCTCGATCCGGCTACCGGGGAGGTGGTGAGCCAGGTGGGGAAGGAGGGGGAGGCGAAGGCCATAAAAGCCCACGCCGACGAGAATCTGGGCACCGGCTCGACGATTACCTTCAAGCCCAGCCCCCGCTTCCTGGATATCACCGACTTCGACTTTGACGCCCTGGCCCGGCGCTTGCAGGTCGTCGCTTTTCTCCTGCCGGGCGTGACCGTGGAGTTCACCGATGACCGCAAAAAGAAAAAGCGCCAGAAACGCTTCTGCTACGACGGTGGCCTGGTGGAGTATGTCAGGTGGCTCAATGAGGGGCGCAGGCCCATCCATCGTGTCCCTGTTGAGGTCGGTGGGGAACAGAACGAGGTCGCTGTCGAGGTGGTGCTCCAGTGGCACAACGATGTGGACAACAGCGAGATCGTCAGCTTCGTTAACACCATCCCCACTCCCGACGGGGGCAAGCACGTGGCTGGCTTTAAGAGCGCCATCACCAAAGCCATCAACCAGTTCGCCTCGGAGAAAAAGTTGAGCAAAGGAGCAGCCAGTATCCGCGGCAGCGACACCCTGGCCGGGCTGACGGCGGTGCTCAAAGTCTCGATGCACGACCCCCTCTTCACCAGCCAGACCAAGACCTGCCTGACCAGCGATCACGTGCAGGGCATCGTTCACAGCATCGTCTACGAAGGGCTATTGGAGCAACTGCGCAAAAAGATTTCGTTGGGCAGGACCATCGTCCAGCAGGCGCAGGCGGCGGCCCATGCGCGGGTGGCGGCCAGCAAGGCGCGGTCGCTGGTCATCCGGCGTAGCGTACTGGATGCAGTGGACTCCGGCCTGCCGGGTAAGCTGGCCGACGTGAGCAAAGGCACGCCGACCGAGCAGACGGTGCTGTACGTCGTCGAGGGGGATAGCGCGGGCGGCTCGTGTAAGATGGCCCGCGACCGGCGTTACCATGCCATCCTGCCCTTGCGCGGCAAACCCCTCAACGTGGAGGGAGTCAAACTGACCCGCCTGCTGAGCAACAACGAGATCAAGGCCATCATCGCGGCGGTCGGTGGGGGGGTGGGGGCCGATTTCAGCGTGGAGGACATGCGCTACGGTGGGGTCAGCATCCTGGTTGACGCCGACGTGGACGGCGACCACATCCGCACCTTGCTCTACACCCTGTTCTGGCGGCACATGCGCCCGATGGTCGAGGCGGGTCGGCTCTACGTGGCCGTGGCCCCGCTGTACCTGCTGCGCAAGGGGAAGCAGGCTCGCTACGCCTACTCAGGCCGGGAGCGCGACGCCATTCTGGAGAAATGGGGCCGCAGCGGCGTGACGGTCCAACGCTACAAGGGTCTGGGGGAGATGAACCCTGAGCAGTTGCGCGAAACGGTATTCCAGGTCGGTGATGAAGGTCCATTTAACGATAACCTGCGCCGGGTGACGGTTCAGGACGTGCACCACGCCAATCAGATCATCGGCACTTTGATGGGCAGGTCGGCTCACAACCGTCGGAGTTGGCTATTGGAACGCTGGCGCGAGGAAGAGAGTAGTGAGAACGGGGACGAAGAAGATGCTGACTGAGACAATTTCTCTGACCACAGACCTGGAGCAGGCCTACTTTCAATACGCCGTCGAGACCATCACCGACCGGGCACTGCCCCGCGTCGAGGACGGGCTCAAGCCGGTGCAGCGGCGCATCCTGTACGCCATGCACGATATGGGCCTGCGTCACGATAAACCCTACAAGAAGTCGGCGCGTGTGGTCGGCGACTGCCTGGGAAAATATCATCCACATGGCGACCAGTCCATCTATCTGGCGATGATCCGCATGGGACAGGATTTCTCCATGCGCGCCCCCCTGATGGACGGTCAAGGCAACTGGGGCAGTGTTGATGGCGACAGCCCGGCGGCGATGAGATATACAGAGGTAAGGCTGGCCGAGATCGCCGAGTACATGCTTCAGGACATTGATCAGGGCACGGTGGATTTTGTGGACAACTTCGATGGCAGCCTGCAGGAGCCGGTCATCCTGCCGGCCGCGCTGCCTAACCTGCTGGTCAACGGGGCGACGGGCATCGCCGTGGGCATGGCCACCAACATCCCGCCCCACAATCTGGGCGAGGTCTGCGACGCGGTGGTCTACGTGGCCAACCGCTGGCGCCAGCGGGACAAGATCAGCGTGGACGAGCTGATGGAGATCATCCCCGGCCCCGACTTTCCCACCGGTGGAGTGATCTATCGCTACCGGGAGGACCCTGCGGGTGAGGGCAGGGTGGACACCATACGCGCTGCTTATGAAACTGGACGAGGGCGCATCATCACCCAGGCGCGGGTGGACATGGAAGACATCGGCGGCGGCAAGTTCAACATCGTGGTCACCGAACTGCCCTACGCGGTGCAAAAATCCACCGTGCTGGAGCGCATCGCCCGCGAGGTGCGAGAGGGCAAGATCGGCGGCGTCACCGACCTGCGCGACGAGTCGGACCACGAGGGGATGCGGGCCATCATCGAGGTCAGTCGCGTGGCCGACGCCCACGAGGTGCTGGAGAGTGTCCTGAGCCACAGCCAGTTGCGCGAGACCTTCGGCGTCAACGCCCTGGCGCTGGTGTCCGAACGAATCAACGGCGACACCATCGTGCGCCCGCAACGGCTCCCGCTGCGCGACATGCTGGTCCACTTTGTCGAACACCGGCTGAGCGTCATCGTCCGCCGCAGCCGCTACGAGCTGGCCAAACGCGAAGCCCGGCTGCACATCGTCCAGGGGTTGCTGAAGGCGCTGGATGTCATTGACCAGGTGATTGACACCATCCGCCGCAGCCGCACCACCGAGACGGCGGAAAAGAACCTCATCAAAACGTTCGAGTTCAGCCAACTCCAGGCCCAGGCAATCTTGGCGATGCAGTTGCGGCGGCTGGCGGGGCTGGAGCGACGCAAGCTGGCCGACGAGGAGAAGGAACTCCAGGCCCGCATCAAATACCTCAAAGGGCTGCTGCGGTCGGAAAAGCGCCGGTTGGAAGTAGTGGTCGAAGAGACGCAGGCGATCAAGGAAAAGTTCGCCACGCCGCGCAAAACGGTGATCCTGACTGAGGAAAAGCCGAGGGACAGCATCGTGACCGAGGCTGATCTGGCGGTGCCTGAGGAGCCGCAGGTGGTCGTGGTGACCACTCGGGGCGTGCAGCGCAACGACGCCAGCCGCTTCGGATACCGCGTAAGTGCCGGGGCGACCAGCCGAGCGGTGGAGGCCCAGCGGCTGCACCTGCGGACCGAGCCAGAAGATACGGTGGTGCTGGTCTCCGACCGGGGGCGGGCCTGGTGGGGGACGGTGGGCCGACTGCCCAGGTCGGCCAGCTTTGAAGATTTGGGGTTGAACAAGGGAGAGCAGGTCGTCGGCGTTGGCGTCCTGTCAGACAAGAGCTGCCTTGTTTTGGGCACGCGCCAGGGCCAGGTCAAGCGCGTCCAGGCCGAAGATGTCAAGTCCACTGCTGAGGCCTCGTGGGCCATGGTGATCGGCCTGGCAGACGAAGATGACAGGGCGCTCTTCGCCGGCGTCGGAGGTGATGAAGTCCAGGTCATGTTCTTTGGCACCAGCCGGGCCAACCGCTTCGCCGCCGGCGACGTCAATCCCCAGGCTACTCCCTCCGCCAAAGGCGTGGCGGGCATCAAGGTGCGCAAGGGGGATCGGTTGTTGAGCGGGATGGTCATCGGCGACCTCACGGCCGACCTGGGCGTGGTCGTGGTCAGCCAGGAGGGCTACGTCAAGCGGGTGCCGCTGGACGAGTTTCCGGTGCAGGGCAGGGGCGGCCAGGGCGTGTTACTGCTCAACCAGACCAAAGCGACGGGGCCGGTGGCGGCGGTAGGGGCAGGGCCGATGGGCGGCTCAGTGGACCTGATCTCCGCCGACGGGAAGCGGCAGCGCCTGGACGAGGTGCCGGTGACCAGCCGGGCCAATCGCGGCGAAAAGCTGGTCGAGTTGGAAGATGTGGCCGAAGTAGTGGTACTGTGAGGGATATGCGCAATCCGGCGGGAGTTGAATGTCGTTTTTATTACGAGGATTATCACCGCGGGCGGGAGCACCAGGAGTGTCGCCTTATCGCCCGCAACCGGGCATCGGAGCGCTGGACTCCGAAGCTATGCCGAACCTGTCCGGTGCCCCGCATCCTGCAGGCCAACGCCTGTCCCAACATGATCCTGGAGGCGCGGGTAGGGCGGCGCTTTGGCCTGCTGCGCCGCGTGCAGGTGGAGGCCTTCTGCACGCTGCAAATGAGCGAGGTGGCCGATCCCATGGTGGGCTGCGGTGAGTGTCATCGGCACAAGCCGGGTGCGGCCATCCTGGGTTTGGATGAAAGCTAGATCAAGAGAGCTGCTTCGATTTCGGAGCGGCTCTCTGTGCATATCCATTACTCACCTGCTTCTGTTGGACCCTAGTCCAGCGGCCTAGGGTCCGCTGCGAGCATGAGGTGAATAGATGGCAGAATTCACGTCAATTTCACGCTAATTTCATTGACAACCGGGCAAAATACTGTTATATTATATGCAGATGCTAACCTGGCAGTTTCTTTCGCCGCTTTGCTGCTCATTTGGGATGTGTTCCGGCGTTCTATTA
>CAYNWI010000062.1:0-11542 GCA_964400825.1 uncultured Anaerolineae bacterium
TTATGGGTGTCCGTTAGATTCGGAGTCCCGAACTTGTTTGGGTAAAGTGAGGCTCACCTTGGAGAGAACTGTTGTAGGCATTGACGTTGGCACCACCAAGGTTTGTACCCTGGTCGGCCAGATGGATGAGGGGAGCGGCCTGCGCATTGTGGGCGTAGGGGTGGTTCCCTCGAAGGGGCTGCGCAAGGGGGTGGTAGTCAACGTCAGCGAGACCACCGAAGCCATCGCCGCCTCTGTGGAGAAAGCGGAACGCATCTCTGGCTATAAGATCGAGCATGCTCACGTTGGTGTGGCCGGGGCCCACGTCTCTTCTTTCAACAGCCGGGGCGTGGTGGCTGTCTCAAGAGGTCATAGCATAACCCAGGACGATGTCGGCCGTGTTTTGGACGCGGCCCTGGCTATCGCCATCCCCCACAACCGCGAGGTCATCCACGCCGTACCCCGTGGCTATATCGTGGACGGGCAGGATGGAGTGCGTGACCCTCTGGGTATGCACGGCTTCCGCCTGGAGGTGGAGGCCCACATCATCACCGGAGCGGCAACCTCCATCCATAACCTGGCTAAATGTGTCAACCAGGTGGGCATTGAAATAGACGAGCTCGTCCTGGCCCCGCTGGCTTCGGGGCAGGCGGTTCTGACCAATAATGAGCGGGAGATGGGCGTCGTCCTGGCCGACATCGGTGGGGGCACCACGGACATGGCGATCTTCATTGAGGGCAGCGTTTGGCACACCGCGGTGCTGGCCGTCGGGGGCAACCATTTGACCAACGATGTGGCCGTCGGACTTCGTGCTCCCTTCGCTACGGCCGAGGAGCTCAAGGAGAAATATGGCTACGCTCGTGCGGATGGTGTCGCCGCCGATGAGACCGTTGAGGTGGCCGTGTTCGGTGAGGATTCCTGGCAGGCTATCCCCCGCCGGTTTCTTGCCGAGATCATTGAGGCCAGAGCAGCCGAGATACTTAGTCTCATGCTGCAAGAGGTGAAGCGCTCCGGTTACGATGGTCTGTTGCCGGCCGGCGTCGTCCTCTGTGGGGGAGGCTCACAGTTGGCGGGGATAAGGGAGTTGGGCCGGGAGATATTACAATTGCCAACCCGAATTGGCACGCCTCGGGACTTGCAGGGCCTGGTAGATGTGCTCTCTACTCCCGCCTACGCTACCGGCGTTGGCTTGCTGCTCTGGGGATTGCGCGAAGAAGCCCGCCGGGTTCCCAGTGAGAGGCCGATTGGTCTTTGGCAGCGTATCGTTCACTGGCTCAGGTCTTTTCTGCCAGGTTGAGGTCCGATTAGTAGAGAAACCAGGTTTTTCCCCGTCTAAGCAAACAGATTGTTCTCTTGGGGTCTCCTGGAGCGCGAGAGGCGCCGCATCAATCAAATTCAAAAACCTGGTTTCTTATGGTTAATCAACACAACATTGCAAGGAGGAAAAAGATGCAAAGCAGACCGGAAGTAGAGAATTTTGCTCAGATCAAGGTGGTGGGTGTTGGTGGCGGTGGGTCCAACGCCGTCAACCGCATGATTAATGCGGGGCTGCAGGGCGTGGAGTTCATCGCCGTTAATACCGATGCTCAGGCCCTGATGCTCTCCAACGCCCCCCGGCGCGTTCGCATCGGCGACAAGCTGACCAAGGGCCTGGGCTCAGGCGGCGACCCTGAGGTCGGCTGCAAGGCGGCGGAGGAGTCCAGCGACGAGCTTTATGAGGTACTCAAAGGCTCGGACATGGTCTTCCTCACCGCGGGCATCGGCGGTGGGACAGGGACAGGAGCCTCGCCTGCCATTGGCCGAATCGCCAAAGAGGTGGGAGCTTTGACCATTGGCGTAGTCACCAGGCCCTTCAGCTTCGAGGGCAAGCGCCGCCAGCAGGTGGCGGAGGCAGGCATCAAGGAGCTCAAGGAGCAGGTGGACACCCTCATCGTCATCCCCAACGACCGCTTGCTGGAGATCGTGGACAAGAAGGCTTCTATCCAACAGGCGTTCGGGGTGGCCGATGATGTCCTGCGCCAGGGCATCCAGGGCATCTCGGAGCTGATCACCGTGCCTGGGCTCATCAATCTGGACTTTGCCGACGTGCGGTCCATCATGGCTGAGGGTGGGGCTGCGCTGATGGCCGTAGGCCGGGCCAGCGGCGACAACCGCGCCGTCGAGGCCGCCCAGGCCGCTATCTCCAGCTCCCTCCTGGATATCACCATTGATGGGGCGCGGGGGATCCTCTTCAACATCACCGGTGGCCCCGATCTAAGCCTCTTCGAGGTCAACCAGGCGGCGGGGATCATCAAGGAGACGGCGCATCCAGAAGTCAACATCATCTTCGGGGCTGTCATTGACCCTGAGATGGAGGATAGCATCCAGATCACGGTCATCGCCACCGGCTTCGACGTGGCGGACCAGCGAAAGCCCCCCGCTGCTGCCAAGCGGGCCATCGAGTTCCCGGTGCGCACCTTCGACAGGGAAGACATAGACATTCCGGCCTTCTTGCGCCGCTAAGCATAATAGCATGAAACCGGAACTGCCAGTGAAACGAGCCTCTGAAGGCACCGGTTGGCCGTGAAACGTGAATCACGCATCACGGGCAGTAGGATAGTTGCGCCTGCTTAAAGTCAACGGGCCAATGAGGTAACGGGCGCTGCGTTAACACGTTGCTCGTTGACTCATTACTCCTTGCCTCGTTTCCCTGCCAGGCAGCTTTTTCCGCCTCTTCGGTGATCGTGACGGACTCACAGTCCGTCCTGAGCACCACTCACCTCCTTTCTCCCCCTTCCTCCTCTCGCTAGGGAAGGGGGAGAACTATTTTGGGCCACCCTGCCAAAGCTTAAAATTTTGAGATTCAGGCCAAATTTTGAGCTTTTCCCCTTGCCAATCCAACCCTTTTGTGGTATCATTACTGATAGCTTGCTCCACAATATTTGGTAGTATATTTTAGTCTTCAATACTACTCGTTGTGGTGCGACACGTGGAAGCTGAAGCACCGATGATCATCACTAGGAGGTCTGGAGATGAAGTGTCCTTATTGTGGCGGCAGGACCAAGGTCATTGATAGCCGGAGTGCTGGTGAGGGCATCCGTCGGCGGCGGGAGTGTAAGGCTTGTGGGCAGCGGTTCACCACTTATGAGTGGGTGGCGCCCATGCGGCTGATGGTAGTCAAGGCTGATGGGCGGCGGGAGGAATTCGACCGGGACAAGCTCCTGGCCGGCCTGCGCAAGGCTTGCGCCAAGCGGCCCGTCTCCACCGAGGCCATCGAGGAACTGGTCAGTGGGATCGAAGGGAAGCTCTACAGTCGGGGGGATGGGGAGGTGGAGAGCCGGGACATCGGGGAGATGGTGATGGAGCGGCTGCGGGCGCTGGACGATGTGGCCTACGTGCGCTTTGCCTCCGTCTACCGCCGCTTCGCCGATGTGGAGAGCCTGGCCCAGGAGATCGAGGACTTGCTGGAGAGGAAGAGGCGGGAGGGGGAGTAGAAGAGGGGTTGAGGTTGGAACCATAAGAAGCATAGTAGCTACTCGCTTCAGCTTTGCTAGCCCCAGTTAGGTGGCTAGGGGAGCATGAAGCAGGGTGCAAATCCGCTATGGGAATTATACTACCTGGAGGACTGAGCAATGGATGTTGATGACATCTTCGTGTCTGTACCATGTCCTCACTGCAATTATGAGTTTGAAGTCTCCTTTCTCCAAATCAGGCTTGGAGAGATGGTGATCTGTCCGTGCTGTAAACACAACATTCAGTTGGTCGACCACGAGGCTAGCGCTGAGATCTCCAAACGTGAAATCACTGAAGCATTTGATGAGCTAAACAAAACGGTCACTGAATTGAGTAAGTCGCTGAATATCAAGTTCAAGATCTAGGAGGCAAAGTGTACTATCAACGGAATTTGCGCGTTCAACTCCAGCAACGGCGAAACCGCCTGTACAAGGCAACATTACAGATGTACCAGTCAGAGTTGAGATACCTATTTGATTTCCTCAATCGCTCGCCACTCATTCGAGGTATGCTTACCGAGCTTGAATGTTCTTCTCCCATCACCTTCGCATCGTGGAAGGAAGAGCATTTTGGATCGCGTACACTTGAGCCCCCCGATCAAGAGCATGAGTGGGCTAAAGTGTGCTATGAGCTCTTGCTTGATTGCCTTCAAACTGGCCCATTGAAGTATGCACTTCTTGTTGGTTCTGCGAAAAATATCAACGCGAAGTTGCGTGATCTTACAGAGATTTTTGTGGATCCCTTTATCAATTACCTCCATGACCGAATCGATGAGGGAAGTTCCATTCTGTATGTGTTGGAGAAATACAAGCATAAGGTCGAGTGGTTCCAGCGCGAGCTTCTCTTCTCTTGCTACCAAGCCGATACTGCCCATGGAGAACAAAAGCTCGATGCCCATTTAAGAGAATACTTGTTTGATCAAGGAATAGAATACCCATTCTCTGAGCCTGAGTCTCCTTCTGGCAAAGCAGATATTGTCGCAGGGCTTGATAAGCCAGAGCCGTTGGTGCTTGAGATCAAGCTCTTTGATCCTGACAAGTCATATGATAGGGGATACATCCGTAAAGGGTTCCGACAGACCTACGATTATGCAGCCGATTACAACAAATCGATTGGTACCTTGTAATATTTAATCTTACCGACTACAACCTTGTACTAACCACAAAATCAGAAGCCAGTTCCTGGCCTCCTCGCATAGAACTTGACAACAAAACGTTCTTCTTGATTGTTATTGATCTGTATCTGCATGAGCAACCTGCAAGCAAGAGAAGAAAACTCAAGCCATATCCGATAACCGAGGATTATCTAATCAAGGGTGAGAAAGCTGAGGAGAACGATGCCCTCTGATGTAAATGCCACTCGCCTTTCCCCCAACGCCCTCACGGTGTTGGAAAAACGATACCTCAGAAAGGGCAAGAGCGGCCAAGTGGTCGAGACGCCGGAGGAGATGTTGTGGCGGGTGGCGCGGGCCATCGCTGAGGCGGAGAGGGCCTTTGATCCTGGCGCGGATGTGGAAGGGACGGCGGAAGAGTTCTACCGCCTGATGGCCAGCCTGGACTTCCTGCCGAATTCGCCCACTCTCATGAACGCGGGAACCGAGGTCGGCCAACTCTCCGCCTGTTTCGTCTTGCCGGTGGACGATGACATGACCAGCATCTTCGACGCGGTGAAGGCCACGGCGCTGATCCACCAGTCGGGGGGAGGAACGGGCTTTGGCTTCTCCCGCCTGCGCCCAAGCGGCGACATCGTGGGCTCCACGGGGGGCGTAGCCTCCGGCCCTGTTTCCTTCATGCGCGTGTTCGATACGGCTACCGATGTCATAAAGCAAGGGGGCCGCAGGCGTGGCGCTAACATGGGCGTCCTCCGCGTTGATCATCCCGACGTCGTGGACTTCATCACCTGCAAGGAAGGGGAAGGCGCTTTCAGTAACTTCAACGTCTCTGTGGCTGTCACGGAAGAGTTCATGAAGGCCCTGAAGGAGGAAGGTGAGTGCGAGCTCATCAATCCCCACACGGGCAAGGTGGCTGATCATAAGAGGGCGAGGGAGGTCTTCGATAAGATCGTGGAGGGGGCCTGGAGAAACGGCGAACCGGGCATCATCTTCCTCGACCGCATGAACGAGTTCAACCCCACGCCAGCCTTGGGGGAGTACGAATCAAGCAATCCATGCGGAGAGCAAATTCTGCTTCCCTACGAGTCCTGCAATCTCGGCTCCATCAACCTCTCCAGAATGCTTACCCCTGAGGGCCGCATCAGTTGGGAAAAGCTGGAGCGCACGGTGAAGACGGCCGTCCACTTTTTGGACAACGTCATCACCGCCAACAAGTTCCCCCTGCCGGAGATCAAGCAGGCCACGCTCAGGACCCGCAAGATCGGGCTGGGGGTGATGGGCTTTGCGGACCTGCTCGTTCAACTGGGCGTCCCCTACGACTCCGAAGAAGCGGAGGCCGTGGCTGAAAAGGTGATGGAGGCCATCAACTACTGGAGCAAGGAGGCATCTTGCGATTTGGCCGCCATGCGGGGGAGTTTCCCAGCCTTCGATGGATCCATCTACGCTCGAGGCCAGCTCCCCTTGCCGGAGCCTCTGGAGGTGGAAAGCCGTAACCTGCCTCCACGCCTGGCCGATGCCCCTGACTTCGATTTGGTGGGATTGAAGGAGCGCATCAAAGAGCGAGGCATCCGCAATGCCACCACGACCACCATCGCCCCCACCGGGTCCATCAGCATCATCGCCGGCGCGTCCAGCGGCATCGAGCCTCTCTTTGCCCTGGCTTACACCCGTCGCCACGTCCTGGATGAAGACGAGTTGACTCAGGTCAATCCCTTCTTCGAGAGATTAGCCAGAGAACGAGGCTTCTACAGTGGCGAGCTGATGCGGGAGATCGGCGAGCGAGGTGGCATCCAGGGTTTGGAGGAGATCCCGGCCGATGTGCGCAGGATCTTCGTCACCGCTCACGACATCGCGCCAGAGTGGCATATCCGCATGCAGGCCGCCTACCAACGCCACGTGGACAATGCAGTGTCCAAAACGGCCAACTTTCCCCACAGCGCCACCAGAGAAGACATCGCCACGGCTTACCTTTTGGCCTACCAGTTGGGTTGCAAGGGATTGACCATCTATCGGGATGGCAGCCGCCAAGAGCAGGTGTTGAACAGGGGCGTGACAAAACCCAAGCCTGACAAAGGAGTGCTGGCGCCTCGGTCGCGGCCGATGGTGACCAAAGGAGCGACCGAAAAGATAGCTCTGGGCTGCAATCGTACTTTGTACGTGACCATCAATGAGGACGATGAAGGGCTGTGCGAGGTTTTCCTGCACATGGGAAAGAGTGGCGGCTGTACGGCCTCCCAATCTGAAGCCATCGGTCGGCTCATCTCCCTGGCTCTGAGAAGTGGCATTGAGACCGAGGCCATCATCAGGCAGCTCAAGGGCATCCGCTGCCCTTCGCCCTCCTGGCACAACGGCGGTTCCGCCCTGTCCTGCTCCGATGCCATAGCCAAGTCCATCGAGCGCTACATGGGGGGCCACGCTGGTAATCCAAAGGAAAATGCCACCGTCAGGAGCATGCCGGACATCTCGCCTGAGTGCCCCGAATGTGGTGCGATCCTGGAGCCCAGCGAGGGGTGTGTTGTCTGCCGCTCGTGCGGCTACTCGGAGTGTTTGTAGCGCTTACTCTTAAGTGCTGGTCAAGCGAGGAGCGAAAAACATGATTCGGAGAACCTCGATTTTGAGCCTGCTAGGGCTGCTCATGGTGTCAATTCTTTCCTGCAAAGCTGCGCCGACGGTGGCGACCCCGATGTCTACGCCGATGGCATCAGCGGGCATTAAAGCCTACACCAGCGAGGAGGCGAAGCTGTCCATCCAATGTCCTGAGGGGTGGATAGTGGAGAGGACGATCTTAGAAGACCTCGACGCCATGATCTTCAGAGAGACGGTGGAGGAGGACGCGCCTGAGTTAATCGTTCTCTCCGGATCGGCCGAAGATCGGAGTGCCGATCAGGTTTTAGATGAAGCGCTGTCCCTCGTTCAGGTGCTGAGCGGTGAGGCTGAAAAGGGATGGCAGGTCGGTGAGGCCGAGTCTGTAACCCTCGGTGAGCGGCAAGGGCGGCGGATCTTCGCCGAGTATACCTGTGCTAGCTCTGGCTTGAGGCACAAGGTCTACCTGGTTGGGATGGTGGGCGACGGCCTGAACTACGCCTTCGTCGCCGATGCCCCGCTCGATGAGTGGGATCAAAACTGGCCAATCTTCGAAGCCATGCTCGAAAGCCTACGTTTCCTGGAACCGTAGCCCGCCGTCCCAGAACAGAATGAGCCACCAGGTTGATATTCTGGTGGCTCTTGTACTTTGTCATCTCTTTGAGGCAGGAGTGCGGACGCAGGTCCGCCCCATAAGCGGACTCGCGTCTGCACTCCCTTTGTGGTCTCAGGACAGTCTTGGATCCTTGCCGAGGCATCATGCCCGTTTGTGCGCACCCCTCAGTTAGTTCGCCCTAGCCCGACATTCTCCGATGATCTGCGGCAGTACCTCGGCCACGTTCTCGTGGATGACCACGGCCGCCTGGCTGTCCAAAGGCGTGGGTTGGTAGTTGACGACGATAGCCTTGGCCCCACATCGCCCGGCCACCAGCGGTATCTCCGCCGCCGGCGCTATCTCCAGGGATGAGCCTACCACCAGCATCAGGTCGCACCTCTCGGCCTCGCCCCAGGCCTCCAGGAGCACCCACCTGGGCAACTGCTCGCCGATGAGGACTACGTTCGGCTTCAGCAGGCCGCCACACGAGCAGTAGGGCATTTCGCCTTCTTCCAGGAATCGCTCGATCATGTCCTGGATGGGAACGACCTGGCGGCACTTGAGGCAGGTGGCCTGACACATATTGCCGTGAAGCTCAAGTACCCGCTTCGAGCCTGCCTTCTGGTGCAGGTCGTCAACGTTCTGGGTGATGACTGCCTTGAGCAAGCCCATTTCCTCCAACTCGGCCAATGCGCGGTGCGCGGGATTTGGCTCCGCTTCCAGCAATGTCTTGGCCAGGGGGCGAGCCCACTCGTAAAAGACCTGGGGTTGCAGGCGAAAGGAGAAGGACGAGGCTATGAGTAACGGGTTGACCTTCTCCCACAGGCCGGAGCCGGGGCTGCGGAAATCGGGCACGCCTGAGGGGGTGCTGATCCCCGCGCCGGTCAGGGCGACGACGTACTTGGAGTTGACGATGAGGGCAGCAGCCTGCTCAATTCGCCGTTGAGTACCCATATGTCCTCTTTTCGTTCACTACTGCCAGTCCACGTTGAATTCAGCAAGCTTGTTGGGATCACCTCAGAACAGAGAAACAACCACCTTCAGGTGCTACTTGTACTATTTCCCCCTCGCATTGCCTGCAGTACGAGAATGAAAGCCCCTATGCCGATAAAGACGTCACCTATGCTGAAGACGTTGCTAAAAGGCAAGCAAGATGGAAGAAGAAAGATATCTGCTAGAAAGGGCAATCGCGTTTCACTGGTCAGTACCGTGGAGTTGGAGAGGTGTCCTTCGGCCCGGAGTAGCTCTGCCCGCTGAGTCATGCCAGCCTGGGTCAGATTGTCCAGGGGGACAGGCATGTAGCCCCCGTTGGCGGTGATCACGAGGAAATTCAGCAGCAATCCCAGGCCGAATACCTTCATTCCACTCAGCGACAGGTTGAGACCTACAGCAAGCAACAGGAGAAGGATGGAGAAGATATAAAGGGCTGGGCCCAGGCGATCTGACCAAACCAGGCTCTCGAACTGAGAGGAGAAGACGACGATCTGAAGTAAAAAAGCAATCAAGATCAACCAACTGTAGCGCAGAGGGAGCTGTGCCAATTTGACGAAACTTCCCCCCCGCGCCCACCCTACAATCAACCCACTGAGAAGGGCAAGCAACAAGAACATCTTAGGTCGGCTCCTTCGCCTTGGCCTTGATGGGCTTGAAAATGGGCTCTCCCTCGAGAACACTCAAGAAGGTGTCCACTATTACAGGATCGAATTGAGTTCCCTTGCCTGCTTCTAATTCAGCAACTGCCGCCTGGTAGGACATTGCAGGCCGGTACGGGCGGTCGGACGTCATGGCCTCGAAGGCATCAGCTACGGCGAGGATACGTGCTCCTAGAGGGATCTTGTCTTCTCCAAACCCATTAGGGTAACCGCTTCCGTCAAACCACTCGTGATGATGGCGTATTATGTCCTTGGCAGTTGGATGGAAGGAGATTCGAGCAACGATATCGGCACCAACAGCCGGATGTTTCCGTACAATTCCCCATTCATCGTCTTCTAAAGGGCCTGGTTTCGAGAGAATTTCCTCAGGAACGTCAATTTTTCCCAGATCATGAATGCTAGCAGCCCACACGATGGATTCCATCTCCCCTGGAGACAAATTCAATCTCCGGACAATCTTTTCAACGTACTCCGTCACCCTTTGCGAGTGCTGAGAGGTGTAGGGATCTCGCCTATCAACTGCCTCCGCGAGGGCCTCAATAGTGTATCTCGTCTGATCACGCAGTTGCTGGTAACTTTTAAAGGAATAGTATACCGCGCCTAGAGGCAACAAGAGCAAGAGCAAACCTAGACCATAAGGCGTTTGAGAATATGCCATGGCGATCAGAGTTCCCAGTGGAGCCAGGGTAAGAAGTTGAATTAAGACGCCCTGAGAATTCGCTGACCAGACCCGCCACGGGCTTTGTTGGTTTACAAGCGCAATTATGATGGAGACTGCCATGGTGTTGATGACAAGACAGATGGCCATCGAAAGAAGCAAAGCGATTATGCCTCTTGCTGAAACTAGCGGAAACTGGCTGCCATCATAAGCAGATTGGTAAACCAGCCCGGCCAGTCCAATTGACAGAACAGAGTTTGCAGAATTGAAAAGTGCTTTGTACCATGGTTTCTTGAGGTAGGCGTCAGCCAGACAGTTTCCAATTGCCGCAGCCCAACACGCCAAGCCAGGGCCGAACAGCAAGAGGGTGGCAAAGGCGACTGACATAGAAACGCTAACCTCAGCCTTGAAGGGAAGCTGGATACGATATACATCGGCAAGCAAAATCATCAATATCAAGAATGCCGAGGCAATCATTGGCTCCAAATGTCCAAAGGGAATCGAGGGCGTGAGTAGTAAAAGCATAATAGCGCCGCCCAGGATAATGCCCCAAACGTATAGACGTGCCGAGGTTGGAAGTGTTTGCATTAGCTATGCCTCCCATAAAGTTCGATGCTCGTTCGTTTTCAGGGCCTCAGGTTCCGCTTTCGGCTGTATCCGTCGAATTCGAGTCTTGATATATTCTAACGCATAAACCTTTTTATTGCAAGCGCCAAAAAACCACAGAGAGTTCAGGAAATTTAGAGCTTAAAGCCTTCCATGCATCCTGAGCCCTCTGCGGTTTTTATGTCTTATGTTGTTAATGTCGTCTAGCCCCACCTCATAAAGGCCCCGCTGGCGAGTACCAGAGTGCCGATGGTTAGCAGAGCATAGACAACCCTAAGATACCGGGTTCCCCACTTCATAGGTGACACCTCCCTTCAATATAGTTTTTGCGCTTCTGTTGATTTTCTAAGGCCACTTCATTGATAAGCCTCCTTTCTACCTCCGAGCGATCATCCTGCTGGCTTCAAAATAAAAGGCCACCGAGCCAAGAAGCAATAAAGAACTTTCTACTCCTTCGGCAGCCCGGCGGCCATAGTTCAAGAAGCTGAACTTTAGACCCGTAGCTTTGCGCCCCCCATCTTTCGAAGGGTTTACCTTTATCGGTGAGTTTGCTGACTATTCATACTTTGATAATTATACCATTCTACCTCCGAAAGATCATCCACTGGCTTCAACGTAAAAGCCGCCGAGCCAAGAAGCAGTAAGTACCCTATTCCTCCTTCGGCAGCCCGGCGGCCATAGTTCAAGAAGCTGAACTTTAGACCCGTAGCTTTGCGCCCCCCATCTTTCGAAGGGTTTACCTTTATCGGTGAGTTTGCTGACTATTCATAGAGTTTGATAATATTATACCATAATTCTAGGCCTTTGTCAACATTTCTAAGCAATTTTCTTAGGCAGATGTGATCTAGAAAGCTGTCGCACAAACA
>CAYNWI010000063.1:0-6176 GCA_964400825.1 uncultured Anaerolineae bacterium
GTGAAGGATACCCGTTGATCACCAGGTTCCAGGTCGCCCACCAACTGACCGGCATGTTCCACGGGTCGTCGGCCGAGGGCCACCCTGTCCAGTAGGTGCTGTTGAAGGGCACCAAGGCAGGCGCTTGAACTCCTGGGATAACGGGCAGCTCATCGAGCCAGATCGCCATGGCCCGATGGAACTGGTCCTTGATCTTCTCCACGTCGGTGGGAGGTGTCCCCGCCATCTCGTCCAGGATGGCGTCGAAGGCCTCGTTCTTAAAGCGGAAGGAGTTGCGCTCATACCAGGGCGCCGTCTCGCCCAGCGGGACGTAGTATTTGCTGTGGAACAGTTCCAGGTTGTCGAAGATGTAGCCAGGGCAGAAGGAGTGGAGCTTGATCTCGTACTCACCCCGCAGGATGGCATCGGCGAGAACAGGGTCGCTTAAAGGCTGGACCTCGACCTCAATCCCTCCGGCCTCGAGCTGGTCGGCCACGACGGCCGAGACCTTCATCTCCTCGGTGGAGCTGGCGTCCGCCACGTAGCGAACCTTCAGCCTCTCCCCACCTGAAGCCCAGTAGCCGTCAGCCCCCTTCTTGTAGCCAAGGGATTCAAAGAGCTCCGCCGACTTGGCCGGATCATAGGTCGCCGTCGGATACTCGTCCCTCAGGTCCTGGATGGCGTCAAAGTACGGCTTCAGGCCATCGTAGAAGGGCCAGATACCCCAGCTCGGCACGGTCGTCCCCTCGTAAGCCAGGTCAACGACGGCCTGCCAATCAATCAGGTAGGAGAGGGCCCACCGCGCCTCTTTCTGGTCCCACGGAGGGGTGGCATTCTGAACCATCAGAGGCCTCGGGCACGGGTCCAGCCAGGCGTAGGGAGCGTCCTTGTGCCAGGCGCTGACGTTCGGATTCCTGGCGGCCACCGCCAGGAAGTCGCCCAGCGAGAGGATCCCAATCTGGGGGGTGTCAATCTCGTTGGCTGCCAGAGCGAGGGCGACGCTGGTCGGCGAACCGACGTACTGGAAGGTCATGATCTTCGGCGCTGGCTTCACCCCGAATACCTTCGTCCCCCACCAGTTGTCGTTGCGCTCCCAGGTGATGGCCGATTCCGAAGCAGTGGCCAGTGTGTAAGGCCCTGTCCCGATGGGGTCAGAGTCCTTGAAGGTCAGGGGGTCCACCTCCTCCCAGATGTGCTGGGGCAGGATCGAGATCCCTCCCCAGATGCCTACCGCGGGGAAGGCCTCCCGGTTCAGGTGGTAGCGAGGGTTGGCCGCTGTCAGGTTAAACCGTACGGTGAGGTCGTCCAGTTTCTCCACCGACTCGGTCCACTTGCTCACCTCCGCAGCCCAGGTCATGGCCGGGGTGGCCAGGAGCGTGTCGTAGGTGAAGACGACGTCGTCCGCGGTGAACGGCTCACCGTCGCTCCACTCAACCCCATCTCGCAGCTTGACGGTGATGGCGGTGAAGTCGTCGTTGTACTCGTACCCCGTCGCCAGCCAGGGGATATACTCCCCGGTCTGCAGGTTCTGGTAGAAGAAGTATTCGTAGACCACCTGGTGGATGCCCGACCTGGATCGGTCGGCCCCCGCGTAGACGTTCATGTTGGTGGGATCGGCGAACCGCCTGCTTACGGCGATGTTGAGGGTCTCCGCTCGGGTTACAACCCCAGGGGCCGCAACGGGGACTGTGACGTACTTCGCCGCTTCCGCGGCGCTGGGGATGAGGAGCTTCCAGCCAGGATGAATCAGGCTGGGGTTGTCAATCTTGGCGAAGCTGGGATCCGTCGCGTATCGGTCGTTGGTAGCGCCGGAGATGGCCCAATAGGCCGGGCCGCTGCCCAGGTACTTCTCCGCCAAGGCCCATAGGGTATCACCCAACTTAACCGTGTAGGTCATCTCCTCCTGGGCGGGAGGAGCAGCGCTGGCTGGGAATACGGTGGCGATCATTGCCACGAGGGCAAGAATCATTGCCCACTTTTTGTTGGTAAACATTTTCTTCCTCCTTGAATGATGGTTTTTTGGGTTAGGTACAGCTTTCGAAAATTATCCTATCTACTCTGTCTGTCCCGCTTCCTCACCTCCTTTCCACGACTGCACTGGTTACAAGGCCTTACCCAACAGCCCTGTCACCGTGGGCAGCTACCCCGCCTCTATTTTCGATGAGGCGGTCCTCCGGACAAACACCGTGTCCATCTCCTCAGGCCGAATCGAAGGGTAATCCCGATATAGATAGCAGGCTGTCGCCCGATGCGAGTTCGTCTGAAACAGGGGCGGCGCTTTTCCCAGGCACAAAGAAAAGGCCTGCGGGCAACGGTCTGCAAATTTACAGCCCATACCATCGCCGGCCTGTTCTCCGATAGCGGATGCTGGAGCTTCGCCACTCCAGCGGCGGTTTGGATCCGGCAGGGGGATTGAACCAATCAGCAATTGTGTATACGGATGCTGTGGCTGCCCAACCACCAGTTCGACATCACCTGCCTCCGCCACGGAGCCGCGATAGAGCACAATGATGTTGCCACTGATCTGATAGGCCGTTGTCAGGTCATGGGTGATGTAGATGAGGGAAATGCCAAACTCTTCGTTGAGTTGGCGCAGGTTGTCCAGGACGGTGGCCCGCAGGGAGGCATCTATCATGGAGACAGGCTCATCGGCGATGATCAACTTGGGCCTCAAGAGAAGCGCTCGTGCCACCATGACCCGCTGACGCTGTCCCCCGCTCAGGTGATGAGGGTAGCGCCCCAGGGTCTCCTCAGGGCGCAGCCCCACGGCTCGCAAGACCTCCTCGACCAGCGCCCGGCTCTCGCGCTTCGAGTTCGCCAGGTGAAACTTGGCTATAGGGATGGTGAGGACACGATCCACCGTGTAGAAGGAATTATACACTTCAAAGGGGTCCTGGAAGATGATCTGCACATCCTGCAGGAAGGCGTGCCATTCTGGGCGTGACAACTGGCGGAGGTCCTTCCCCTTGTAAAGCACCCCTCCCTGAGTCGGCGATTCCAGGCCCAGCAGAAGGCGCGCCATCGTGGTCTTCCCGCTCCCGCTCTCCCCGACCACACCAGTAATGGATGGTTGTCCGCCGCCGATGGAGAGCGAAAAATCCTCCAGGGCCAGGGTGCGATGCTTCTTGATCAGCCCCCCGCCGAAGATTTTGGTGACATGCTGAGCCTCAAGCAAAGCCGTCATGACGTTACCTCTTGGCGCTCATCGAGCAAGTGGCAGGCCGCTGAGTGGTTGGGCCCTACGGGCCTCAGCACTGGGTACTCAACCGCGCAGCGGTCCATGGCGTAGGGGCATCTGGGGTGGAAGACACATCCTGGTGGAAGATCGAGCAGCAAAGGTGGAAAGCCTGGTATCCCTTGGAAAAGGCCCTTCTTCTCCAAGGTCGGAAGGCTGGCTATCAGCAACTGGCTGTAGGGGTGTTGAGGATCGGAGAAAATGTCCCTCACGGGACCATTCTCCACCAGCCTCCCCGCGTACATGATCCCCACGCGGTCGGCAAACTGGGCCATGAGCCCCATGTCGTGACCGATCAGGATCACCGATGCCTCCAGGTCCTCCTGCACCCGGCGCAGCGTCTCCATCACCTGGCGTTGCACCACCACGTCCAGGGCGCTGGTAGGCTCATCGGCGATAATCACCCTGGGGCGCAAGCTGATGGCGATGGCGATACAGACCCGCTGTTTCATGCCACCGCTTAGCTCGTGGGGGAACATGTCGGCGACCTCCCGTCGGAGGCCAACCCACTCCAGAAGCTCACCGACGCGGTCATCCGACTCCTGCCTGGACATCCGCACACCGTGGCTCTGCAGGCCATCAGCGATCTGGTGCTTGATGCGCATCACCGGATTGAGAGAGTTCATCGCCCCCTGACTGATGAGCGCAATCCCTGCCAGGCGCAGCTTCCGCATCTGGTCATCGGAGAGGGTCATCACATTGACACCGTCTAGCAAAACCTCTCCCGATTCGATGTGGCCAGGCGGCTTGATGAGCCGCATCATCGAGAGGGCCATGGTAGACTTGCCTGACCCGGACTCCCCGATCAGACCGAACCTCTCTCCGGCCTTAAGACCGAAGTTGACGGCTTCGACCGCCTTGACCGGGCCTCGCGGTGTGTGATAGTACACTCGGAGGTTCTTAACCTCAAGAAGTGGTTTCATGGGATCATCACTGGACACATCATGGCCGAGTCGTTGATGGTGCCTGGCCAAGATCAGCCCGGCTTCAGCCACGGCCACCTTCCTTAACTAACTCACATTATACAAGATGGAGGCCAGAATGTCAAGGGACATTGCCAAAGTCTAAGACTGCTCCAGCCCCAATTCCTGAAGCTTCCCCGAACTCCCTCCCCGCCCGTCCAGGAACTTTCGGGCCAACTCCTCGGCTGGTCAGGTCAACTATCAGCAATCTTCCCGGAAAATCGCGCATCGCATTCTTTACCCTGCTCAGGGTGTGATCACGGTGCGGACGTCGGGGCCGAAGGCCTGCAGGTCGTCCAACGCCGCGTTGATGGCCTCGGCGTCCAGGGGCACGGTGCGGGTGATCACTGACGACAGATCCAGCGCGCCTCGGCGGACCAACTCAATGAGCAAGAATAACTCTGACAGAAGATGGTCGGAGCAGCCGATGATCTGGGCTTCTTTCGGGATGACGTCGCGGTAGGAATTAAGCTTAAAGGGATGCTCGGCGATCCCAACCAGTACCGCTCTTCCGAACACCCCCAGTGAGTGCACCGCCTGCTCCACCGTCTGCGGCAAGCCGACCAGTTCTAGCGCCACGTCCACGCCCCGACCGCCCGTCAGCCGCCCGATCTCCGCCACCGGGTCGGTTGACTTGGCGTTCACTGCGATGGCGCCATAGCTCTCCGCCAGCTTCAGCTTATCGGCGTTGATGTCCACGGCATACACGTCCAGCGCGCCGAAGGCCCGCGCCAACTGCACCGCCGAAATGCCCAGCCCGCCGACGCCGAACACTGCCACGCTCTCGCCCGGCTTCAGCTCTGCCTTTTGGAGCGCGTGGAACGACGTGGCCGAGGAGCACATCATGATCGCGCCCTGCTCAAAAGGGATCTCGTCGGGCAAAGAGACGGCATTGTGCGAGGGCACGGCGATGTATTCCGCATAGCCACCGTCCTGGTACTTACCGATCATCGAGCCTGTAGGGCAAAACTGCTCGCTGCCCATGGCACAGTAGCGACAATCGCCGCAGGTGACCAGGTAGTGCAGGCACACCCGGTCGCCCACCGTGACGTTCCTGACTGCGGGGCCGACTTTCTCGATCACGCCCGCCACCTCGTGCCCCAGTGTCATGGGCAGGGGATGGACCGGCGAGGTGCCGGCCCGGTAGTGCATATCCGAGCGGCAAATGCCCGCCGCTTTGACCCTGACCAACACATCGTTCACGCCCCTAGGGGGCATGGGTACTTCCTGCATTTCCAGGGGCTGCCCTGGCTTGATCAAACGAACTGCTTTCATTGCTGCCTCCTCTCTCCCTCCCGCTCCTCAGCCTCCCGCAAGATCGCCTCAATCTTCTCCGCCGCGCCAGCGGGCAGCGGCGGCGGCTGGTGAGTGGCCAGGATCTCCCGCAGCTTGGCCCGGATGCGGTCGAGCATGGTCTGGGCGCCAGCCGACTGCCAGTTGACCCACGGCTGGCGGTCCATGAGCGTGGGCGTCCAGATCTCGGCGCGGCAGTGCCTGGCGGTGTGCCGCTCGGACATGAACTGCCCACCTGGCCCGACCTGGTCAATCAGGTCGAGCAGCAGCGTCTCGTCGCTGACCTCGACACCGCGCATGATCCGGCGAACCATGGAGATGATCTCGTCGTTCATCACCAGCGATTCCAGCGAGCCGATGTCGGCACAGTCCAGGAAGCCCACGTCGTGCACCAACGTGGCGCCGCTCAGCCCTGAAAGGACCACCTGGATCGTGGACTCAATGGCGGCCTGCAGATCGAGCACTTTGGCCTCCGACGCGCCGGCGGTGCCCATGAAGGGGACGCCCAGCCAGCGGGAGATGTCGGCCATGGCCGCGCTGAGCAGGCTCATCTCCGGCGAGCCGTAGGACGGCCGCCCGCTGCGCAGGTCCATGGCCTGCGGCACGCCCCCCATGCACACTGCTGTCCCGCGCCTTTTGAGCTGGATGATGGCCAGCCCGCTCAGCGCGGCTGCCAGGTAGACGACCAGCGCCGAAGCACCGGTCAC
>CAYNWI010000063.1:6276-11489 GCA_964400825.1 uncultured Anaerolineae bacterium
CGGCGGACCTTGCGCCGCTCGCCCGTCTCCGGGTCCACGAAGTAAGTATTGGTGAGGCCGGGGCCGAAGTATACCCGGTCGGGGACGACCTGGATGCAGTGCTCGCCGTTGCGTCCCCAAAGGGTGAAGGAGCGGGGCGCGGCGGCGATGGCATCCTGGATGATGTGCGGGGGAATGCGCACGCGGGCGCCGTTCACTCGCGCGCCAGCCTCGGTCAGCAAGCCACGGGCCTCAGCGTTCCGCACCTCGACGCCGGTGCGGTTCAGGCACTCCAGCGTCGCCTGGTACACCTTCTCGATTTGCCGATCCGACAGGACGCGGAACTGCGGTGTTTGACGAGCAGCATAGTTGGTGTCCATCTTGCTCCTCCTGGAACGTGAAAACATGCACCGGCCCAAATTATATCACACCCCAACGCCCAAAGCAAAATGTTGAATGAGGGTGAGTATGAAAAGTGAACCGGTCGCTCGCCGAGCGGCAGAGCGACCGGTTGCTCTCAGTCAGGGTATAGGGTTATACGGACTTCACTACGGGCAGCTATCCACAAAGCCCCCGGACTTCAAGAAGTCACAGGCTACGTCTACGGGGTCCTCCTCATCAATGTCCACCCGCTTGTTCAGATCCATCATAGTCTCCGTCGTCAGAGCTTTGGCGATGGGGGCCAGCACGTCGGCGATGCCAGGGTTCGCATCCAGTATTTCTTTGCGGACGACCGGCGCGGGGTTGTAGACGGGGAAGAACTGCTTGTCGTCTTCCAGGTTGAAGAAGCCAAAGGCTGGAATGCGACCATCGGTGGCAAAGCCCATGGCCGTGGTGCACTGACCGTCCTGCAGCGCCTTGTAGGTCAGCCCAGGATCCATCATGATCACCTGCGCTTCGTTGAACTGGAAGCCATACAACGCCTCCACTCCCTTGAAACCGTCGGGCCGAGCGTAGAACTCCTGGTCGGTGCACAGACTGGCGTCCCCACCACCGTTGATGTACTCAGCCAGGTCAGAGATGGACGTGATGCCCAAGTCTTTCCCCGTCTCCTGCTTCATCATCAGGGTGTAGGTGTTGTTGAAAGGCGCCATGGCCAGCCACACCAGACCGTTGCCAGCGTCCTCGGCCTTGACCTTGTCGTAGCACTCCTGAGGATCGGTGATGGGATCCTCGTGACCCAGGTGAGCGATCCAGGCGGTGCCGGTGTACTCCCAGTACAGGTCAATCTCGCCGGCCAGCAGCGCCTCGCGGTTGACGGCCGTGCCGCCCAGGTTCGTCTGGTCGTCCACCTCAAAGCCGGCGTCCTGCAGGGCGAGGACAGCGATCTGGCCCAGGATGATCTGCTCGGTGAACTCTTTGGAGCCGACGACGATCAGCCCCGGTTCCACAGCCGGGGGCTTAGTAGCTTCTGGCGCCTTGGTGGCCTCTGGCACTTTGGTAGGTGCCTGGGTGGGTGTGGCTTTTGGCGCGCAAGCGGCCAGCAGCAGAGAGGTAATGACCACCACAGCCAGCAATACGTTCAGTTTCTTCTTCACGAGATTCCTCCTTTTTTATTTTACTCGATTCATGCTCCACTCAGTTGAGCCATCTTCCAAACGACAGGTGCAAACAATCACCCCCTTCCGATAGCTTTCGTTGAGCTCGTCAATCATTTATAGGCGGTTGCAGTGTCCAGTTATGCTCTAGCGGTAGGGGCCACCAGCCGATCCTGGACCTTGTCCAGGATCCAGTCCACCAGGACGGCCATGACCGCTGTAAGGATGGCACCAACCAAGATCATGCGATCCCGCATCAGGGGGATGCCGGTGATGATGAACGTCCCCAGCCCACCGGCGCCGATAAACGCGCCCAGGGCAGCCGTGCCCACGTTGATCACCGCTGCCGTGCGCATACCGGCGAACATGACCGGGAAGGCGAGGGGCAACTCGATCTGTAGCAAAATCTGGCGGCGGGTCATGCCCATACCTGTGGCCGCTTCGATAACGTTGGGATCCACCTCCTCGATCCCGGTGGCCGTGTTGCGCACGATGGGCAGCAGCGCGTACAACCAGAGCGCAAAGATGGCTGTCGTAGCGCCCAGGCCCAGGACGCCCATAAAGAGGGCCAGGATAGCGATGCTGGGCACCGACTGGCCGACGTTAGCCACGCCCAGAACGAGTCCGGAGAAGTCGCGGAATCCCTGTCGAGTGATCAGGATGCCGGCCGGCACGGCTACGGCAATGGCAAGCCCCGTGGAGATGAGGATGAGACGCACGTGCTCTGCTGTGGCATCCAGCACGTTCTTGAAACCGATCTCGCGGCTGCCTATGATGTTCGCTTCCATGCTTTCCGGTTCAATCGCCAGCAGCAGTTGGTTGTAGACGAGAATCACCACAATGATCATGAGCACCGGGATCACCGTCCAGCCCAGTATGTCACCGAAGGTGAGGCGCCTAAGGCGCTGCAAGAAGCTCACTTCCTCCTTCATTGGCTACTCCTCCCCTTCCTCGTCGGCTGACTTCTCACTCTCACTCTCGACGACGGCCCGGTGGATCATCTCGGTGTTGACCAACCCTCGCACGCGGTTGTGGGCGTCCACCACACAGACGTTGGCATAGTCAACCACCAGCATCCCCGACAAAGCATCCTTCAGACTGGTTCCCATTAAGATAGCAGTCGCGGACGGTTCCACGAACTCGTCCACCCAGCCGGTCTTGCCCTTCAGGTCTCTGAGTCTGACGTATCCTTTCAGCGTCCGGTCGGCGTCAATCACGTAGGCGAACCGCAGGCCCCGTTCGCTCATAAAGCCTATGGCCTCCTCAGCGTTCTGCGTGGCCTGAAGCAACGGAGGCCGCGAGTCCATCACCTCTTCCACCCGCACCAGGTTGAGCCGCTTGAGGGCCCGGTCGGCCCCAACGAAGTCCTCCACGAACTCGTTAGCCGGATGGGAAAGGATGTGGGCCGGTGAGTCGAACTGCTCCAGGATGCCGCCCGCGTTGAGGATGCAGATCTTGTCCCCCATCTTGATCGCTTCGTCTATGTCGTGGGTGACAAAGAGGATCGTCTTTTTGATCTCCCGCTGCAAACGCAGGAACTCGTTCTGGAGAATATTGCGGTTGATGGGGTCAATGGCCCCGAAAGGCTCGTCCATCAGCATCACCGGCGGGTCGGTAGCCACCCCTCGAGCTACGCCGATGCGCTGTCGCTCTCCACCCGATAACTCGTGGGGATAGCGATCCAGATACTCCAGGGACATATTCATCATTTCGAGCAACTCTTCCGCCCGGCGGCGGATGCGTGCTTCATCCCACCCCAACAACTGAGGCACCGTACCTATGTTTTGCAGGATGGTGCGATGAGGGAAGAGGCCGATCTGTTGAATGACGTAGCCGATGCTGCGCCGCAACAGGATGGGATCCATCTCGAGCACGTTCCGCAGTTCGCCCCGCTCGTCCAACACGTAGATGTCCCCGCCGCTCGGTTCGATCAGCCGGTTGACCATCTTCA
Source organism: uncultured Anaerolineae bacterium (assembly GCA_964400825.1). Taxonomy (GTDB): domain Bacteria; phylum Chloroflexota; class Anaerolineae; order VGOG01; family VGOG01; genus CAYNWI01. Next base: position 9,745 of record CAYNWI010000063.1, read on the forward strand.
TCGTCGTGGTCTTGCCACAACCGGAGGGGCCAACGATAGTGCATATCTCTCCGGTGGGCACGGTGAACGACAGGTCATCTACGGCCGGGGATGAGGTCCCAGGATATATCTTGGTCACATGTTCAAACCTTATCATTCTTCCCTCCCTTATCGTTCTTAAGTTGCCTCTCGCCGACCTTTTAACCCCTCAGGGGTCCATCGGTTCTGGAGCCAACCCATAAAATAGTCTACCGCCAGGGCCAGGATGGCCACCAGGATCGCCCCGGCGATGTATCGCTTCTCCTGAGCCCGACTGATGCCGGTGAAGATGTACTCACCGAGGGTATCGTTGCCGATGTAAGCAGCGATGGCCGTGATTCCAATCAGCATAACAATGGACACGCGCACCCCGGTCACGATAACCGGGACAGCCATAGGTAGCTTAACCTTGAGCAACAGTTGTAGCTCCGTCATGCCCATCCCCCGGCCGGCCTCGACGATCTCTGGCGCTACGGCCTTGATGCCAGTGTAGGTGTTGCGGAGAATGGGCAGTTGGGCGTACAGGATGAGAGCAAAGGCCGCGTTCAAAGGGCCAATGCCCAGGGGCTTGATCATCACACCGAACAGCGCCACACTGGGGATCGTCAAGATGATCCCGGCGATGTAGAGGGTGAGATCGCTGGCCGCTTCACCGGCCAGGAACAGCGCGTACAAGATGATGGTGAACATCATTCCGATCATCCCCACCGCGGATGGCTTGGAAACGATAGCGGCCAGGATGTCGAGCAGTGGCCCAAAGAAGCCGCCTGCCCTCGTAAGCGACCGATCCCAGCCTTTTACCGTAACTTTGATCGAATCGGCCATCCCCTCCCCCAGTAAACCCGATGAGGCGGCCCACAGCAGAAAGCACAGAACCAGCGGGATCAAGATGACCAGATGAGAGAGTCGCGGACGCCGCGAAGGCCAGGTGATGAACACTCCCATCACCACGCCGAGCACGACAGCAATGGCAACAGAGAACGCTACCAGCCAGAGGTGGCCCAACAGCAATTCCTGAATGGTTCCCTTTGTCCACTGCCCGGCGATAAAGTCCCATTCAGTGGTGATCATGTTCTCCTCGTGGGCGGCAAACATGGAGGCCACCCGCAAGACCCCCCAGCCAATCAACGGGGTGCCCAGGGTGTAAACGACTGCGCTGGCCTGCATGGAGTGCGCCGCCTGCAAGGCGAAGAGTAATAAAAGAAGCCCGTAGAAACCGAACAGGATCATGAGGATACCTGCGATTCCCACGGGGCTGAGGGGGTTCAGGATGGCCATCAGCGTCAGGCCCAATTTATCGCCCACAAAGAGCAGGGCGACCACGATCATGCCCAAGGGCACAGCAACAAGAGATAACAGGTAGCTGTGCTGGTTAAAGCCGCCCTCTCCGCCAAACCCTTTGGCGATGAAGAACAGGATCAGGCCAATGATGAAAAAATCAGCCTCGGTGAAAAAAATGATCCGCAGCAGATTCACCCATACAGGCTCTGTTCCGGTGACCAGGGAGGCTGGCCCAACGGCCACGGCCCACAACCCGATCACCAGCCCCAAAAGGCCCACTCCCAACGCCGTCTTCAGCAGGTCGGCCTGGTCTCTCTGGGCGCGGAAGACGTCCAGGCTGGGCTCAGTCAAGGCGGTCACCCACCCATCCAGCATCTCACGCCAGAGCCCGTTCCGTCTTGGCCTTTGCATGACATCTGCCGTCATAATCTCTCCTTTCTATTTTC
>CAYNWI010000064.1:0-5206 GCA_964400825.1 uncultured Anaerolineae bacterium
TGGATTCTTACTTCGTCGCTGTTCCGAACGCTGGCAGTGACGATGCGAAGGACAGTGATGGCCATCCGACAACCCACGAGGTGGCAGTGACCCTGGCCAGCGGCGAAAACAACATGACCATTGACTTCGGCTTCTCCGACTGCGAGCTCGGCGATCGGGTGTGGCACGACGAGAGTGGGAACGGTGATCAGAACGAGAACTTTGGCGTGCCAGAGCCGGGCTTCAACGGGGTTGCCGTCTATCTCTACAGCAGCGACGGGGATGAGAACTTTGAACCCGGCGGTGAAGATGCCTTGCTGTATTCGACAACCACCATATCTGGCACATCCCAGACTCCGGATGGCTGGCCTGACGGCATATATGGTTTCGACATGACCGATCTTGGGCCAGGCGAGTACTGGGTGTGGGTAGACGAGAGTACCCTGCCCAGTCCAGGTGAGGGGATGGTCTGGGCTCGTACGACGGGAATCCATACGACGGGAGACAATCCCCAGAAGGTCACTTACACTGGTGGCGACATCTTCTCCTTTGACTTCGGCTACGTGGCTGAGAGTACTCCCACGGCCGTCACCCTCTCCTCCTTCGCCGCCAGGTCAAGCGCAGGTGGCGCGGTCAGCCCGCTGTGGCTAGGGATGGCGGGTTTGATGTTAGCTTCGGGCAGCCTTTTCTGGAAGAAACGACGGGCTGGTTGATAGGAAGATAGGAAGAAAAGATAGTAAGAACGAAGGCGACGGGCTTCGATGGAGGCCCGTCGCTTTTTGATTCATCTGTGAGAGAGAACCACGGACAGAAGAAATACACGATAATCGTGCCCTCGTAAATTGGAAGGCGCGTTTCGTCTCAACCAACTGCTTAGCGTTCGTTAAAGAATGCCTTCCCGATACTATGTCATTGCGAGCGCTTTTTGCGAAGCAATCCCCACCTTTGTTCAGCAAGGAGATTGCCTCGTCGCAAAAAACGCTCCTCGCAATGACACCGACTGGGGAACTTATTTCTTTACAGACCCTTACCATCGTGTATTTCTGTCCTCCGAGGTCCTCTTCCCGCCACCGCCTGAAAAGTGCAAAACTTAAGGTTTTGCTATGAGGGCTGTTTTATGTTATAATTGGGCTGTCTACAGACCGAGACGAGCGGGGGAAGGGATGCCTCCAGAAGATCACCCTAGCGTTTCACTGACAGCAGAAGAATTGCTTCAGCGGGGTATAGCCGCAGCGCGAGAGGAACGGCGCGGGGAGGCTCGCCGCTGCCTGCAGCAGGCTCTGGCCCTGGCTCCCCTTAGCGAAGAGGCCTGGCTCTGGCTGGCCAGAATCGCTACTGACCCCCGCGTCGCTTTGGCCTACTTCTCTCAGGTGCTAGACATCAACTCCCAAAATCAGCGGGCCAGGGACGGGTTCAGCGCGGCCAGAGCCAAGTTGGCCGAAAAAGATAATCCTCCTCCTGCCTCCCCAGCTACCGAGCGCACGTCTGCCTTTTCGTCGGCCCTCGCTAACCTCTCTGTTTTTCTCCAGAGCAACCGCCTCCTCTTCGGATGGGGTGGGCTGGCTCTGCTGGCTTTAGTTCTGGTAACGAGCGGCTGGGCCACGGGCCTGGGCCAGGCAGCCTGGGACCAGTGGATAGCCACCCCCACCCCGACTCCCACCGCCACACCGGTACCCACACCTACACCCACCAAAGAACAGTTGATGGCCCCCCTCTGGTCGAAATTGCACCCCGCCTGGGAGAAGCAGGCCTGGAGTTTCGCCATCGAGCTGTTGGATCAGATCAGGGACATTGATCCCGCCAACGCCGAGGCCGAGGAGAAGCTCTTCGCCGCCCACTTCAACTTTGCCACCCAACTGGTGGAAGACGGCTCATTGGAAGAAGCTGTCGTCCACTTCGACCAGGCGCTTCAGCTTCAGCCTGGGTATCTCCCGGCCCAGGAGGCGCGAGAGCTGGCCGTGAACTACCTGAAGGGGTTGGAAAGCCACGGCCAGGGGAACTGGGCGGAGGCCAGCGCCTATTTGGAGAAGGTTTACCTGAGGGACTATAGCTACCAAGATGTGGGGCCTCTGCTCTACGAGGCGCATTGGCGGCAAGGAGCGATCCTCCAAGAAAGTGGTCAATTGACTGAGGCTCTGGCCGAATACCGACGAGCTTTGGACATCCAGCCTTACGGGGTAGAGGCCAGGACCGGCCGGGACGAGGTGGCGCTTCGCCTGAAACGCATCGAGATCGACGTCTCACAGCAAAGGCTCACCGCCTGGGATGGCGAGGAGCTGGTCTACAGCTTCGTCTGCTCCACGGGCAAGTCCGGCACCCCGACCAAGTTTGGGAGATTCAGCGTCATCAGCAAGCTGCCTGAGGCCTACGGCAGCACGTGGGACTTAAGGATGCCTTATTGGCTGGGCATCTATTGGGCCGGCGGCACCGAGAACGGTATTCACGCCCTGCCCATCCTCAGCAACGGCCAGACCCTGTGGGCAGGATACCTGGGCCAGCCGATATCCTACGGCTGCATCGTCCTGGATACCTGGGCCGCCAAGCAGTTATACGATTGGGCCGCAGTCGGCACTGAAGTGATCATCCGAGAGTGATGTGACAAATTTGCAAAAATGTGCTAGAATTATTGGAAACCGATTGTATCTATTCACTTCATGCTTGCAGCGGACCCTAGTCCGCTGCGCCAATGGCGATGGCTAACGCTGCAAACTGTAGAATAGGCGTAAGCGTTCAGGTGTCATTGCGAGGCACGGTTTTTTTGTGCCGAAGCAATCCCCAATCACCGATTCGGAGACCGCTTCGTAATGATTGCTCCCAACGACGATGGGGATTGCTTCGCAAAAACCGCTCGCAATGACACTGGGCTGAACGGTTACAAATAGGCGTCTGGCCAGAGCCGCAACGACTGTTGAGATCGCTGGACTAGGGTCCAGCGGGAGCAGGTGGTAGTTACACCGACTGTTTATGGATGGAAGGGAGGTCTAGCTCAAATGGCACCTGAAACCGCTCTACCCGATTTTGTTGACGTCAACATTTTGCCAGAGCAATACCGGCCGCGCAAATTGCCCGGGAGGGTGATTATCCTGTCGTTGGTAGCGGTTATCTTGGCTATCCTTAGCCTGGCCCTCTACTTTGCCTCCGTCAAGATGCAAAGTGACGTCGCCAATCTGGAAGACGAGATTCTATTCGTTCAAAATGACCTGGCCAGGGTGAGCACTCCTGCACCTGAGGTTCAGGAGCTTATGAGCAGCGTGGCCCTGACCCAGGCGCTGGCTAGCGAGCTGGGGGAAGCACGTTCCACCATCACGGCCGACCGCGCCGATTGGCTGGCCGTAATGGCTGCCATCGGCGATTACGACCCCGATAAGCTTGCTCTCGATTCTCTCACCCAGGCCGATCACCGAATCACCCTCGAGGGGCGAGCCATTGACAAACCCGTTGTGGATGCCTACGCCGATAACCTCAAAGCGTCTGACCTCTTCGTCAGCGTAAATGTGCAGTCCATAACCAGCGCTGAGACCCCCTTTGCCCCACCGACGATCACCCCGGCGGTAACCATTACGCCCGGCGTGACCATCACGCCCAGCGTGACCATCACGCCTGGGGTGACGATAACGCCCACCGTGGCCGTTACCCCCGTTGGCCCCGACGAGTACGAGATAGATGACTTCCAGGCTAAGGACATCATCCTGGGCCAGACGCAGTTGCACAACTTCTATCCCGTCTACGACGTGGACAAGGTCAAGTTCCTGGCCAAGGCGGGGCGCTGCTATCGGGTCTCCACTTCCGACCTGGCTCCAGCGGTGGATACTGTCCTGGACGTGAACGCAGGCGGCAACCATTACACCAACGACGACTGCAATCCAGGCTCAGGCGACCTGAGCTCCTGCGTGGAGTTTCAAGTCGGGACTGGCTACGACGTGGACGCCACCGTCAAGATAACTAACCGGGGTCAGTTTGGTGGGGAGCAGTGGTACCAGGTCACCGTGGAGGAGATTTCACCCACGCCCACGCCGATCCCGACCGCCACACCAATCCCGACCGCTACGCCAATCCCCACCAACACCCCGCTACCGACCGCTACGCCACTGCCCACGGCCACGCCCGTTCCAACCGTCACGCCCACCCCCACTCCGGACCTGCGCGACGTCTACGAACCCGACTACACTGATCCCCACCCCATCGGCGTAGCAGAGATGCAGACGCACAGCTTCTATCCTGATGGCGACGTTGACAAGGTGACCTTCGGGGTCAAAAGCGGTCGTCTGTACGCTGTCAACACCTTCAATTTGGTTCCGGGCGTGGACACCAGGATCGTGGTGGAGCTAAATGGGGAGGTCTGTCCTGACTGCCAGAATGACGATGCCACCGATCAATTCCTGGAGTCTGAGGTGCGTTTCGTACCAACGATTGATGGCGTGGCGGTGGCTACCATCAGCAATGTCAAGAGTAGTCAATACGGCGTTGACAAGGCCTACGACTTGACCCTCAGCTTGCTTTCGAGCCTGGTGGACGACTACGAGCCTGATGATCCCTTCGCCAAGCCCATCGCCATCGAGGGAACGCAGGAGCACAGTTTCTACCCTCAAGACGACCGCGATTTGGTCAAGTTCATCGTCAAAGAGGGACGGCATTACGCCGTTTACACCTCCAATCTGGAGGTAGGAGTGGATACTGGCCTCAAAGTCGCACTGGAAGACCAGGTACTGGGTGAGAACGATGACTATGAGCCGGGCACTGGCAACTTCGCTTCGGCGGTCTGCTTCCAAACCCCCAGAGATGGCACGACGGTGGCCATGATCACCAACCTGCAGCAGCAATACGGCATTGACAAGACCTACGAGATCAACGTCAATGAGGCGCCCATCATGCAGGTCAGCCCCCTGAGCCTGTTCTTCATGGCCGTGGCAGGGGGAGCTAATCCTCCATCGCAAGGGGTTAACATCATCAACAAAGGCGGGGGTACGGTGAACTGGATTGCTGTCAAGGACGCCTCTTGGCTGAGCGTTAGCCCGGCCTCGGGGACCGCCCCCTCTGTTATGAGCGTATCAGCTAACATCGCCGGCCTGCCAGCGGGCAACTACGTAGGCTACATTGACATAGATGGAAGACATCCAAGGTCCCTGTGCTGCGCCGAGCCTTGTTTCCAAACAGTAAGAGTGGAGTTGCAGGTTGTACCTCCGACGCCAACGCCGGTGTCGTCCTATCTAAAGCCTCCTGGCATGGC
>CAYNWI010000064.1:5306-11430 GCA_964400825.1 uncultured Anaerolineae bacterium
CTGATGCTTGCTCTGGGAGCGGTGATTCTGGTCGGCGCGTCCCTGCTGCTGGCGCTGAACGCCGGTGGAAGGGTCTCCGCCGTTGGGCCGCTGCCCCCATCGCCAGAGCGGCGGGTGGCGCCGACCGTGGCGCCGCCGAAGTCCCCGCCACCCTCCCGCACAGGCTTCATACCGCCGCCGATGGACCTGTCTCACTTGAAAGGGGACAGGATGCCCGAAGGGGCTGGCGCTGCGGCTCTGCTGCCCAGCCAGTGGGATTGGCGCGACCAGGGCGTGGTCACCTCGGTGAAGAACCAGGGCGTTTGCGGCTCGTGTTATGCCTTCGCCGCCCTCGGCAACGTCGAGTCCGAGCTGCTGATTGACGGCGCCGGCAGCTACGACTTCTCGGAGAACAACGCCAAGGAGTGTTCCTGGAACGACCCCAGTTGCGCGGGGGGAGACTACTACATGCTCGCCAGCTTGTTCTCTCAACAAGGCACGGTGCTGGAATCGTGCGACCCCTACGTGGACAGCGACGTTGACTGCAACGAAACCTGTCCGCACGTCAAGACGCTGCTGGACTGGAGGATCATCTCAGGCGACGCGGTGCCCGACACGGAGGTGCTCAAGAGCTACGTTTACACCACCGCCAGCCCGGTCTACACGTCAATCTACGCCGGCGACGGCGATGCCTGGGAAACAGAGTTCGGGAGCTACGACGGTTCCTACACACTCTACTATCCGGGAACAGAAACGCCGAACCACGCCGTGCTGATCGTTGGCTGGGACGACAGCCTCGCCCACGACGGAGGTACAGGCGGCTGGATCGTGAAGAACAGTTGGGGCACGAGTTGGGGAGACAGCGGCTACTTCACCATCGCCTACGGCTCGGCCAGCATCGGCCAGTATTCCTCGTTCATGCACGACTGGCAGGACTATGATTCCGATGGTAGCATCATGTACTACGACGAGGGCGGCTGGACGCACATGGTGAGCTACGACAGCACGACCGGCTGGGGCCTGTGCAAGTTCTTCCCCGCCAGCAACACCTACGCCACCCGCGTGGAGTTCTGGACCACGGATCGCACCACTGACGTTGACGCCTACATCTACGACAGCTTCGACGGCGCAACGCCTGGCAATCTGCTGTGGAGCAGCCCGGACCACAGTTTCAACGAGGCCGGCTATCATGGGGTAGAGGTGAACCCGCCTCTGGCGGTGACCAGTGGCGACGACGTCATCGCAGTAGTAAAGTTCACCAACGCCGATTCTCTGAATCCCGTCGCCATTGACCTGGAAGGGCCTCACGAGACGCAGCGCACTTACACCAGCGGCGACGGCAGCACGTGGGAAGATGAGGGCGGATACGGCGATGACGTAGCCATCCGCTTGCGTACTTCGGGCGTGTCCGTTCCCCCCACCTCTACGCCAACCCAGACGACAATGCCTGGTGCCAAAGTATTTTTACCCCTTATTTGGAAGGGCCGTGCCACGCTTATCCCCACCCCAACCCCCACCAACACGGCCACCCTTGTCCCTGGAGCCTGGAGGATAGGAGCCATAGCCAGGGACTTTTACACCCATGCTCCGGTCAGCGGAGCGGAAATTGAGCTGCGGTACTTCCGGGACAATAGCTGGATACGCTACGGCCAGGCGCAAACCGGGGCGGACGGCAAGGTGGCCTGGAATCCGACCGAGGATTGGTGGGCCACTGGCCCTGACGGAACCGGGAAGTGGGACTTGCGGCTCAGGGTCTCCGTTCCTCCGCCCCAAGGTACGCCCGCCTCTGCCACTTCCGACTGCGGGGGCACGAATTGTTTGGGATACATCTGTTACGACGACAGGCTCTACTTTGAGGACATCTCGGTGGCGGATTGGGAATGCACTGCCAACCACTTCGACTTCACCTTCCCCCCGCCCACGCCGACCCCCACCAGCACCTCCACGCCCACGCCGACGAGCACGCCCACGCCGACGGCCACGCCCACGCCGACGAGCACGCCCACGCCAATCCCTGATCAAGATGAATACGAGCCTGACGACACGGTCGAGGATGCCAGCCCCATCGCCATCGCAACACCCCCTATACCACTTATAAGTGAGGGGGCACAGAGGCACAACCTTCATCCCGAGGGTGATAAGGATTTGGTGAAGTTCCTGGCCAAGGCAGGATACTGGTATGATGTCCGTACCTTTGATCTGGCCTTGGATGTGGATACGGTCATGACCGTAACCGTGGGGGCAGACACTTACTTTAACGATGATGTAAGCGAAACTGACCGCAGCTCTAAGGTCACTTTTTCCACCACAGTAAACACTTTAGCAGTGGTGGCTATTGCCGACTTCGCCGATCAAGGAGGGGCTGATCACACGTACAAAGTCACCGTTGAGCAGCTTGTGGACAAATACGAGCCGGATGACACCGACGAGACTGCCAATCCTATCGGCATCGGCGAAGTACAGGAGTACCACAATTTCTATCCCGAAGGCGACGTAGACAAAGTGTGGTTTGGGGTCAAAAAAGGGCTCTTGTATGCCCTTGGCACCTCCAATTTGGCTATCGGTACGGATACTTTCATCACGGTCACGATAAATGACGAGATTTGTCCAACGACTGACCTTTATCGCTGTGTGAGCGATGATATATTCCCGGAGCGGCCTGGGCTGGCGCCTGAGGACCCAGACTCCCTAGCGTCGGAGGTCCGCTTTGCGTCGGACGTGGATGGCACCGCCGTGGTGACTATCACTAAGGGAATAAATGGCTACTACGGCCCAGACAAAACCTACAGTCTGGACCTCAAGCTGCTCTCCGTGGATGTTGACAAATACGAGCCCGACGAGATCCGGCCCAAGCCCATTAACGATAGGGAGCCACAGGAACATAATTTCTACCCCGCTGGCGACCAGGATGTTGTTAAGTTCCCGGTTAAAGGAGGCCGCAGTTATGGTGTCTTCACCTCAGGCTTGGCCCCAAGCGTGGACACCGCCATCACGGTCACGATGGGCAATGACCTGTGGGAGTGCGATGATTATGACCCAGGCGGCGGCAACTTCGCCTCCACCGTCTGCTTCTCGACCACCATTGACAGCATGGCGACGGTGACCGTCACAAATCTCTACGAGTTTGGCCCAACCAAGTGGTATACCATCACGGTGGCCGAAGAGCCCTTCATAGAGGTCGAGCCCAAGTCACTCAGTTTCGAATGGGATCCGGTTTGTGAGCCTCCTTGCCCTGCCCCCCCGCCGCAGACCATCACCGTCACCGTCCCTGGCGGCGGCAACTTACTGTGGGGACTTGAGGATGACGCTGACTGGTTGTTCGCAAGCTTCTCTGAAGGCAAGACCCCCTCGGTCGTGAAAGTGTGGGCAGATGGCTATGCGATGCTCCTGGAGGGTCTTTATGAAGCCACCATTACCATTACTGTCAGGCCAAGCGATCCCTTGGGCGGCTGTTTTACCTATTGTCAAGAAACCCAACCTCGCACGGTTCCCGTCCAGCTAAGTATCAGGCCGGTGGTGCCCACTCCTACCGTCACGCCAACACCAACAGATACTCCCACACCCACCTCAACGCCCACGAACACGGCTACTCCCACCCCAACACCCACCAACACGGCTACTCCAACCGCGACGCCAACGAACACACCCACGTCTACTCCCACGGCGACGCCAACGAACACTGCTACTCCAACGAGCACGCCCACGACCGATTGCCGTGATGCGTACGAGCCAGACGACACCTGGCAGCAGTCCAAGCTGATAAAACCCGGTACGCCCCAGCCCCACAATCTTCACACTGCGGGGGACAAGGATTATGTGATGTTTGTTGTTACCCAGCCTATAACCTACACCATTTGGACAACACGAACAGTCGGTTTTGCCGTAAACACGACTCTCACCCTTTACGATACCGATGGCGTTTCCGAGTTGGCGTACAATATTAATGACCCGGCTAATCCCCCATTTTCGAGGATCACTCGGTACTTCACCGCTACCGGGGAGACCTATTTTGTTAAGGCAGCACACCTTGATCCTAATTTTGGCGGGTGCGGGCCGCTATATGACTACACCCTAGAGATACAGACTTTGTTGTCCTCCCCGATGCCAGAGCGTGTGGCTCACCTCGCCCCCCGCCCGCAAATGATGTACCAACAGACGGGTGTCTTTCTCCCGCTCTACTGGAAGGAATAGGTCTTGAGACCCTAAAGAACCATGATTTGGAGGAGGGATTGCTATGGACTCTCTGAGAAACTTGCGAGACAATATCCAGTTCGCAGACCGCCTTTCTTTGCTGGCTCTGGTCGTCGTGATCGTGATGGTGCTTGCCAACGTCCTCGTCGTCTGGAAGTTTGTCCTTCCGGCCTGGCAGGATAGGCAAGAGCTAACCTCCCAGTTGGCCTCAGCTCAGGAGAGCCTGGAAGAGGCCCTGAAAGCTCAGGAGGCCAGCCCCGATGAGTTGCGGAAGCAGGCCGAGGCCGCGCAGGCTAAGCTGGACGATGCGGCCAGCATCTTCTTCAGCGAGTCCCAGGAGAAGGAGGCGTTGAGCAAGCTGGATCAGTACGCCAGCGAGAGCCAGGTGGAGATAACCGCCCGGCAGATCATACCTATCTCGGAGGAGGAAAAGAAGGACTCATACGCTGTCGGGAAGTTTCACTTGCAAGTCGAGGGAGCTCTCCCCAAGCTGGTGGATTTTGTGACCCGCATCGAAGAGGCTGCGTTTGAGAGCTTTGTGATTGACAGCGTGAACATTACACAGGGCGGGGGAGAAGGAGAAGAACAAGAACGGCATACTCTCAGCATGGACATCGCCCTTTATACCTCCCCCTATTCCGCCGGAGCGGTTGTGGGACCGACGCCTGGCGTCACGGTGACACCAGGAAGCCTGGCGCAGATGGAGGAAGCGCTGGGGACGGCCTGGGATTCAGGGGATTGGGAGTTGGTCATAGGTCTCATCGAGCAGATCCTGGCCCTGGAGCCTGATCACGCCGACATGACCGAGAAGCTGTACGCCGCCTACGTCAACTATGGCTACCAGCTCCTGGGGGACGGCGATCCCGATAGGGCAACAGCGCAGTTCAGCAATGCTCTGGAGATCAAACCCGACGGGCTGGAAGCTCAGGCGGGGCTGGAACAAGCAGCCACCTGGGTGCCAACACCGACGCCTGTCGCTGCTCCTACCAGCGCGCCATCGCGAACGCTGACGGTGGAAGAGCAATTAGCCAAGAGCCTGGACGAGCCGTGGGCGGCGAAAGAGTGGGAAACGGTCATCGGCCTGGTCGAGCAGATTCTGGCCATCAACCCGGACTACGATGACATGACCGAGAAACTGTACGCGGCCCACGTCAACTACGGGCAACAACTCGCCGCCGAGGGCCAGCTTGAGGAAGCGAAGCTGGAATTCACCCGCGCCCTGGAAGTCAAGCCCGGCGGCGGAGAGGCCATGGCGGAGCTGGAGGCGTTGGCGGCTGGTGAAACGCCCGTACCTTCCGCAACCTCAACTCCAGGGGCCCAGCCTACCATCCACGTGGTGCAGCCGGGGGAGTGGTTGTACCAAATCGCCCGCCTGTACGGCACCACTCCACAGGCCATCATGGCAGCCAATGGGTTGACCAGCTCCACTATTCATCCAGGACAGCGGTTGCTCATCCCCGCCCGATAGATTAACCGTATTTGCTCACCTTATGCTCACAGCGGACCCTAGTCCGCTGCTCCAATGACGATGGCTAACGCTGAAAACTGTGAAACATGCTCCTGGCCAGGGCCACCACAACCGCTGAGGCCGCTGGACTAGGGTCCAGCGGGAGCAGGTGAGTAGGTTACAATTCAATTAACCTTTGGCAACAAAGGATATTTGGGTGCGTTTCAAATGGGTTGGGAGTTCTTAAAAGGGCATACTGTCAGCAGATTTCCGGAACAGATTGAACGGATGCTCGCCTATCCGGCGAGACTTTTCCCTTCTGACCCGAGCTTGAATCCGTTCAATCCGCTCCCTGAATCCGTTGACAGTTCCCCACGACAACAACGCCAACCGATAATGAAACACACCCAGGACATTTCGCCTCGGTTGGGAGACCTTCGGCGAACGGAAAGAAGGCAGGTGCAACTATGAAACTAAGTTTGCGTAGTAGTCCAGAAACGGTGACGG
>CAYNWI010000065.1:0-2452 GCA_964400825.1 uncultured Anaerolineae bacterium
CATCACTGATAACTGGAGGCCAAAACCGAACATGTCCTATCAAGTTGATTTCGAACCCCTCGGTCGGCGGCTGCGGGTTGACCGGGGCGTCTCTATTCTGACCGCCGCTCAGCAGGCCGGGGTGGGCCTGGTTTCTATCTGCGGGGGAAAGGGCACCTGTGGGCGCTGCAAGGTGCAGGTTCTCGAAGGCCAGGTCTCACCTCTGAGCGAGACGGAAAGCAAAGAGCTCACCCCAGATGAGGTCGCCAGGGGCTGTCGCCTGGCCTGCCAGGCCGAGGTGCTGAGCGATCTCAAGCTTCACATCCCGCCCCCATCGCTGACCGCCGCCCAGCGCACCCAGGTGGAGGGGCAAGAGCTGACCGTGCCTGTCGTCCCCGTGGTGGTGGGCTGCGACGTTCGGCTCCCCCCACCCACGCGGGAGGACATCCGCTCCGACCTGGATCGAATGTGGGATCATCTGGCGGAGACGCTGGGCCTGAGCGATTTGACTGTGGACTTCGCGGTGCTGCGCCAACTTTCTACTCGTCTGAGGGAGGAGGGATGGTCAGGCACGATCGGCTTGCGGGGCCAGGAGGTGGTCAGCTTCAGCCCGCTGGGGGGCGAGCTGCTGGGTCTGGCCGTTGACGTGGGGACGACCAAGCTGGCTGGTTACCTGGTGGAGCTGGAGACGGGGCGAACGCTGGCCGCGACTGGGGCCATGAATCCCCAGATCGCCTACGGCGAGGACGTGATGGCCCGCATCGCCTACGCCATGGAAGGGGAGGAGCAGGCGGCTACTTTGCGCCAGGCCGTCGTCGGTGCGGTGAACGACCTGGCCCGCGACCTCTGCACCCAGAGCAGCCATCATCCCGAGGAGATAGTGGAAGCGGTGGTGGTAGGCAACACCGCCATGCACCACCTCTTCCTCGGCCTGCCCGTGAGACAACTGGGGCTGGCACCTTATCTGGCGGCGGTCACTGAGGCTTTGGATTTGAAAGCCAGGGAGGGGGGGTTGCAGATCGCTCCCGGTGGCTACGTCCACTTGTTGCCCAACATCGCCGGCTTCGTCGGGGCCGACCACGTGGCCATGATCCTTTCCACGGAGATCAACGAGGCCGAGGGAGCGGTGCTGGGGCTGGACATCGGCACCAACACCGAGGTGGTTCTGAGGGCCAATGGCCGCCTCATCGCTTGCTCCACTGCCTCGGGCCCGGCCTTCGAAGGAGCCCACATCAGGGATGGCATGCGGGCCGCCGAGGGAGCTATCGAGCGATTGCGCATCACCGCCTCTGGCGTGGAGTACCAGACCATCGGCGATGCCCCGCCAGTGGGTCTCTGCGGCTCAGGTGTTCTGGATGCGGTGGCCCAACTTCGCCAGTTGGGAGTGCTGGACGAGCGGGGAAACATGGGCCATCATCCCCGCGTGCGACGTACAGAGCACGGCCCGGAGTTCGTCCTGGTGGCGGCTGGGGAAGGTGGAAACGGCCGTGAGGTGGTTCTCACCCGGGGCGACGTGGGGGAGATTCAACTAGCGAAGGGGGCCATTCGAGCGGGGATCAACATCCTTCTGGACGAAGCCGGCCTGTCCGAGCAGGACATTGACCAGGTGATCATCGCGGGGGCCTTCGGCACCTACATTGACGTATCCAGCGCCATTGTCATAGGCATGTTTCCGCCCCTGCCCCTGGAGCGCTTCAACCAGGTGGGCAACGCGGCGGGCATGGGGGCCAAGCTGGCTCTCGTCTCCCAGGAGCAGCGAGCCCAGGCCGCTGAGATCGCCCGCCAGGTCGAATATATCGAGCTGACTAACGATAAGCGTTTCGTTAGTGAGTTCGCCAAAGCGATGTATCTCAAGTGAGCTAGAGTTGAGTCATGACCAAGAGGTGTGAAACGTAAAACGTGAAACGTCATTGGTGTAGGTGACAAGTGTCGTTGATTAGTACGGCGGTGAAGACTCCATCCTGGTGTTCGAAGACGTTGAGGCAGGCGTTGTCCTGCTGGATGCGCCAGAAGTGGGAATTGTACAGGCCGAGCATGGCGCAGACCAGTACCTTGTTCACCACCTGGTGGGCTACCAGTAGAATAACCTGATCCTCGTGGCGGGTGGCGACTTCTTTCAGAGCGGCCATGCCTCGGAGGCGCACCTGGCGCAGGCTCTCGCCGTGGGGGAACTTGACCCGCTGGGGCGTCTCTAGCCAGCGCGGATAGAGGTCGGGATAGGCAGTGGCGACCTCAGGATGCGATAGCCCCTGCCAGTCGCCATAGTTGACGTCAATGATGCCCGGCAGCAGTTGCACTGGCAGGCCGAGTTGCTGAGCTATTGGTCGGGCCGTCTCCACTGCTCGCTTCAGGGGGCTGGAGTAGACGGCAGCGATGGGGCGGTCGGCGAGCCGCTCTGCCAGGGCATGGGCTTGAGCCAGCCCCGTATCATCCAGCGACAGGTCAACCCGGCCCCGGAAGCGCTCGCCAGCCC
>CAYNWI010000065.1:2552-8404 GCA_964400825.1 uncultured Anaerolineae bacterium
AGACAAATCAGCGACCGCGCTTGCGCAAATCGGCCATCGGTGATAAACTATGGGCAGGACTCAGGAGGAGGTTCTTATGGCTGCTCAGGCACTCTACCGCAAGTGGCGCCCCCAAACTTTCGACGAGGTGGTCGGCCAGGGGCACGTGACTCGTACTCTCCAGAACGCCCTGCCCAGCGGGCGCATCAGCCACGCCTACCTCTTCGCCGGCCCCCGAGGCACGGGCAAGACCTCGATGGGACGCCTGCTGGCCAAAGCGGTCAACTGCTTGTCCAGCGAGGACGACAAGCCCTGCAACCAGTGCCGCATCTGTCAGGCCATCAACGAGGGTCGCCTGCTGGACCTGATCGAGATAGACGCCGCATCCAACCGAGGGATTGATGAGATGCGGGGCATCAGGGAGAAGGTGAACTTCCGCCCCAACGAGGCCCGCTACAAGGTCTACATCCTCGATGAGGCTCACATGCTGACCGAGCCGGCCTTCAATGCCCTGCTGAAAACGCTGGAAGAACCGCCGCCCCACGTGATCTTCGTCCTGGTTACCACTGAGCCTCACAAGATTCCAGACACTATCCTCTCCCGCTGTCAACGCTTCGACTTCCGGCGCATTCCCCTCCAGGATATGATCGGTCACCTGAAGTACATCTCCGAGCAGGAGAGTCTGGCGGTGGAGCCAGCAGCATTGGAGCTCATCGCCCGCAGCGCGACGGGGAGCATGCGCGATGCGGAGAGCCTGTTGGATCAGTTGATGTCCTACGGCGGCGAGGAGATCACTTTGGCCCAGGTGCAGTCGGTGCTGGGCACCGTCGCCTCCCAGGCGGTGGGGGAATTGGTGGATCAACTGGTGGCCCGCAACGTGGCCCAGGGGCTGGACGTTATCAATCGGGTTATCGGTGACGGCGTTGACCCTCGTCAGTTCAACCGCCAGGTGGTGGAGCACTTGCGCGAGCTGCTGCTGATCAAAGTCGGCGACGATTCGGGCCTGGTGCGCGTCACGCTCGAAGCCCTGCAGGAGATGAAGGTTCAGGCAGCGCAGCTCTCGATCAGGGAACTGGTCAGGGTAGTCAGGCTTTTCAATCAAGCTGGGCTCGATCTCAAAACCAGCGTCCAGTCGCAGTTGCCCCTGGAGTTGGCCTTCGTGGATGCTACCATGAGTGAGGAGGAGAAAGCCGCTCCGCCAGTGCCTGGAACTGTTCCCCAGCCCTCCACAGAGACAAGGGTAGCCTCTGCTCCTCGATCGTCTTCCACGAGTGAGCCGCCTAAGGCCGTCCGAGAGAAGCCCAAAAAGGAGGAGCCAAGAGCGGCCCCCGCAGGGCTGAAGTTGACCCTGGATACCATCAATAGCCAATGGGGGCGGATCCTGGGCCAGGCAAAGCTCAAGAACCATTCCGTTGAGGCCCTGCTCAAATCCTGCCAGCCCGTGGGGGTGGAGGGTCGGGAGGTGGTGCTGGGCTTCTACTATCCTTTTCACAAGGAAAAGATCGAGGAACCCAGGAACAAGGCCCTGGTGGAGAGTGTCATTAGCCAGGTAGTGGAGGGGTCGTGTCACATCCGCTGTGTACTCTCGCCCAAGGGCGAACGACAGGCACGACCAGTTCGGGAGCCGGCCCAGAGACCGCAGAGAGACACCGTCGAGAAGGATGAGGAGACAGTCAGGGATAAGTATTCGTCCATCGCCAGGGATCCCCTCATCCAGGAGGCGGTGAGCAAATACGGAGCCCAGGTTGTGGATGTGCAGTGAGACCTGACAGGTTTTGAGAAACCTGTCAGGTTTGAGACGGCAGGGAGGGGCGAAGAGTGAGCAAGAGAGGAAGAGGGAGAACGTTTCAGCCCAAAGGCGGGCAGATGGACATGATGCGGCAGATGCAGAGGCTTCAGGAGGAGATGGTCAAAGCTCAAGAGGCTTTGAGTGAGGAGACCATCACCGTCACCGCCGGGGGTGGGGCCATTACAGTGGTGATGACGGGCCAGCAGAGGATCCAATCCATCTCCATCGCCCCCGAAGTGGTGGATCCCGATGACGTGGAGATGCTGGAGGACCTGGTCACGGCGGCGGTGAACGAGGCTCTGGAGAGATCGCAGGAATTGGCGGCGGAGCGGATGGGCGCGTTGACTGGTGGATTGAGCATCCCTGGGTTGATGTGATGGGATGTGGGATGTGGAGGGTGAGACATGCAGGTTGCCCCTGAGCCTGTAGCCAGGCTCATCGAAGAATTCAGACGGTTGCCGGGCATTGGCCCCAAGACGGCTTCGCGCCTGACCTTTTTCTTGCTCAGAGCTCCTGCTGAGCAAGCGGAGTCCCTGGCCGAAGCTTTGCGCCAGATGAGGGAGCGCATCACTTTTTGCTCCACTTGCTTCAACATCACCGAGCAGAGCCCCTGCCCCATCTGTCGGGATGAGGAGCGCGATCGTTCCCTCATCTGCGTGGTGGAAGAGCCGCTGGACGTGCTGGCCATCGAGCGGACGCGGGAGTACCGGGGGCTCTACCACGTGCTGCACGGCGCTATCTCGCCGATGGAGGGCATTGGCCCCGAAGACCTGAGGATCCGCGAGCTGATCAGCCGCCTGCAGGACGGGTCTGTGGAAGAGGTGATCCTGGCCACCAATCCCAGCCTGGAGGGCGAGGCCACGGCCATGTATCTGCATCGCCAGTTGGCGCCCCTGGGCGTGCGGATCACCCATCTGGCGCGAGGGCTGCCGGTGGGCGGGGATCTTGAGTACGCCGACGAGGTAACCCTGGCTAGGGCCTTGGAGGGACGGCGGGAGATGTAATGAACGAGGGCGCATAACAAATGCCCATCTCGAACTGAGATGGGCATTGATTCACCTTGATCTTGAGGGTGAGCGATGGGATTCGAACCCACGGTCTCCTGGGCCACAACCAGGTGCCTTGACCACTCGGCTACGCTCACCACAATCTAGCTTGATTTTACCACAAAAAGCCAAACGGGGCAAATGTAGCGTGAAGCGTGAAATGTGAGATAGAGTAAAATGCGTGCGCAGACTAAGAGTCTTGAGAGCTTGCTTCAGCAAATGCCGGAGGCGCCCTCTCAAAATGGCAGGGAGTTGATCGAGAGGGCTTACGAGCTGGCTGAGGTGGCCCATTCCGGCCAAAAGCGCGCCTCTGGCGAGCCTTATATTCAACACTCCTTGACCGTCGCTCAGATCCTGGCCGATTTGCGTCTGGACTCCGCCACCATTGCGGCAGGGCTTCTTCACGACGTGGTGGAGGACTCCATTGTCACGGTAGAGGATCTGCGGCAGGACTTCGGCGACGAGGTGGCCAGTCTGGTTGATGGGGTGACAAAGCTGAGTCAGATAGACAGACTGAGCCAGATGACCCAGAGGGATTTGCAGGACGAGGAGGCCGAGAGTCTGCGCAAGATGTTCCTGGCTATGGCCGATGACGTGCGGGTCGTGTTGATCAAGCTGGCCGACCGCCTGCACAACATGCGCACTCTGGATGCTCTCTCCGAGGAGCAGCAGCGGCGCATTGCTGGGGAGACTCTGGAGATATTCGCCCCTTTGGCCAATCGCCTGGGCATCTGGCAGATCAAATGGGAATTGGAGGACCTGGGCTTCCGCTACCTACACCCCGCAAAGTATCAGGAGATCGTGGCTCAGCTTGATGAACGGAGAGCCGCCCGGGAGCGGCGCATCTCACGCATCATCGGGATTTTGGAGAGGGAACTTAAGGAGGAGGGCATAGAAGCCGAGATTTCAGGACGGCCCAAGCACATTTACTCCATCTATGCCAAGATGAACCGCAAGGGCTTGCCCTTTGAGCAGATCCACGACGTGCGGGGTGTGCGCATCATCGTCAACACCGTTAAGGATTGCTATGCCGTGCTGGGCATTGTGCACAGCTTGTGGCGGCCTATCCCCGGCGAGTTCGATGACTTCATAGCTACCCCCAAGGACAATATGTACCAGTCCCTCCATACCGCCGTCGTTGGCCCCGATGGCAAGCCATTGGAGGTGCAGATCCGCACCAACGAGATGCACCGTAGAGCCGAGCTTGGCATAGCCGCCCATTGGCGCTACAAGGAGCAGGCGAAGCGAGATGTAGCCTTTGAGGCCAAGGTTGCCTGGCTGCGCTCACTGATGGATTGGCGGCGAGAGGTGGCCGATGCCTGGGAGTTTGTTGATTCGCTCAAAAGCGACGTCTTCCAGTGGGACCGTGTCTACACCTTCACTCCCAAAGGTGATATCGTAGATCTGCCGGCTGGCTCCACCCCCATAGACTTCGCCTATCACATCCACACCGAGATCGGCCACCGCTGCCGGGGGGCCAAGGTCAACGGTAAAATAGTTTCTTTGGACCGCCAACTGCAGAACGGCGATCAGGTGGAGATTTTAACTGCCAAGCGTGGCGGGCCCAGCCGCGATTGGCTCAACCTGCACCTGGGCTACATCCAGACATCCAGAGCCCGACAGAAAATCCGCCAATGGTTCAGGCGGCAGGATCGAGCGGAGGCGGTAGCTCAGGGGCGGCAGCTTTTGGAAAAGGAATTGAAGCGACTGGGCCTCGACCAGAAGAATTACGAGGAAGTCGCCGCGCTCCTCAAATTCGACAAGGTCGAAGACCTCCTGGCGGCCATTGGCTATGGTGACATCAACGCCCAACAGATATCTGGCAAGCTAGTAGAGGCTGGGAAGGAAGGAGAGGAGCCGGAGCTGCCGGAAATTGCTCCACCGCCTCCGGAAGTTTCCGGGGTTACGGTCAGGGGGGTGGGCAATCTGCTCACCAGGGTAGCTGGCTGCTGCCACCCTTTGCCTGGCGACCCGGTGGTGGGATATGTCACTCGGGGGCGGGGTATAACCATTCATCGGCGGGATTGTCGCAATATCCTCTACCTTGAGGACAAGGAGCGCCTCATTGAGGTGGACTGGGGAGAGGACCTCAAGCAGGTGTTCCCAGTTATGATTCAGATCCAGGCCTATGACCGTACCGGGCTGATGCGGGATATAACCGAGATCACGGCTGGGGAGAGGATAAACATAATTTCTGCTAACGCTGCCACCGATCCCAAAGATCACACTGCTGTCATCACGGCCACCCTGGAGATCAGCAGCATTGTCCAGTTGAGCCGCATCTTGGCCAAGATCGAGCGACTGCCCAATGTCTTCGAGGCCCGGCGCAAGCCGAATTAAAAAGACCCGACAGGTTTTCCAAACCTATCGGGTCTGTCTTTTTTGAATCCATCAGCGTCTCAGTCTGTATCAGGAGGCAATTTATCCAGAAAAGAATAACGCTGTACTGCTTCCGATTGCCGCTGGTCCGCGAGCCAGTCCTCGAAGGCCTGGGTTTTCCGTTGCTCCAAAATGTCAGATGACAGCTCCCGCTCCTCGTGTCCCAGGACTTCGATAATGTGATAGCCGACGGTATTCGAGATCGGTTCGCTCACCTCCCCCACCGCCAGGCTGAAAGCAGCCTCTTCGACCTCTAGTGTCATCTCCCCCCTGGGGAACCAATCCATGTCGCCGCCTTGATCCTTGCTTGTCCAATCCTCGGAGAAGTTTTCGGCCAGGAGTGCCAGGCGATCATCACTCGCTCGCAACTCGGCCAAGAGCGTCTGGGCTTCCTCTTCCTTGGCTCTGGCTCTGGCCACCTCGGCCTCGATAAGAACATCCAGAGCGGACAAGGCGGTGTCCTCGTCCACGTCTTCCTCCAGGAGGGTCGTGATGGCCTGGGCTTCTTCCTCGGTATCCACCAGTATGTGGCTGGCCCACACCTGGGGCTCTGGCTCCTCTGTCGTTTCGTGCACGAGGATGACGTGCCAGCCGAACTGGGTCTCCACTGGCCCGCCGATCTCACCGGCCGGGGTGCTGAAGGCCACCTCCTCGAACTC
>CAYNWI010000065.1:8504-11399 GCA_964400825.1 uncultured Anaerolineae bacterium
TCTTTCTCGGCTCTGATCTCTTCCTCGGTCTTGACTCCCTCCTCGGCCAGAAGCACACGGATTGCATCTGTGGCGCTCGCCTCATCAGTACCTTCATCGAGCAGGGTCATGATCGCCTGGGCTTGCTCCTCGCCCGTCACCTGTATCTGACGGGCGTGTACCTGATCGGCGATGGTGGGCACTTCTTTGTCCATTGCTTCCTGTAGCTTCTCTCTATAAAGCATGGCCTCGAAGATGTCGCGGAAATCCGCTTCGGAGAAGCCGGCCCGTTCATTCAGTGCTTCCAGGGTGGTGGCGTACATCTCCTGGAATCTGTCCAGCGTCAAGGGCGTTGCAGTAGGGGTTGGCGTTATGGCCTGGGTAGCGGTGATGATGGGCGTCGGTGTGGGGGTGGGAGGATTCCTTTCGTAGCCGAATTGGGTTTCTATCTCCAGTTGCACTTCCTCGGGGGTAACTGTTATCCCCCGCCTGGTA
Organism: uncultured Anaerolineae bacterium; assembly: GCA_964400825.1. GTDB lineage: Bacteria > Chloroflexota > Anaerolineae > VGOG01 > VGOG01 > CAYNWI01. Next base: position 8,979 of record CAYNWI010000065.1, read on the forward strand.
GCCTCTTGGCGGATCAGCTCGTCGTCAATCAAGTCATCCAGCACTTGTTCGCCCAGCGTTTGCGGGTCTCCCAACTGGGTCTGCAGTTGTTCAATCTGTTGCTGATAGTACTGGGCGATGAATTCGGTGCTCTGATCGTTTGGATCAAGACGAGTTAGTTGGTCTTGCAGCGCAGCCAACTGATTCTTGAGGTTAGAGCGGTAGTAGCGCACCATCTTCTGATAGATATCGGTGCGGACAGGCACCCCGCCCACGGTGGCCACGGGTTCGGCTGGCTTGGCGATGTATTCTTGATAGAGACCAAAGGCGAGCAAAGCTACTATCACAGAGGCGACAGCGATTGCCCCAACAAGGACCATCCGCCTTTGTCGTTGGGCTTTTTTGCTGAGCCTGATTTCCTTTTTGGTCAGTTCTCTAGTTTTCTTTTTCTTCTTGGCCATCCTTATCTCCTCAACAACACTACGATGAATTGGGAATGGAACTAAACAAAGGGCATAGGAGCAAGTCATCCTATGCCCTGTCAGCCGCGCTTATCTGCGCCTCAACTGTAGCGCCGAAGGTGTTCAGCAACGTAGGGCAGCAGGGCCAGGTGCCTGGCCCTTTTGATAGCCACGGCCAAACGCCGCTGGTGCTTGGCACAGGTCCCCGTCCGACGGCGAGGCTTGATCTTGCCCCGATCGGTGAGAAAGCGGCGCAGAAGTTCGGGTCGTTTGTAGTCTATGACATCAACTTTGTCGGTGCAAAAGGCACATACCTTGCTACGGGGGATGAACCTCCGTTTTCGGGCATAACTGGGTCCCTCCTGGCCTCTAGCCCCCGATGATCTCTGTCTGTTGCTCCTATTTCCTTCGTTTGCCAAATTTACCTCCCAATGTTAAATTCCTTCGACGACCAATTAAAACGGAAGTTCGCTGCTCTCGAAATCATTTTCCTTTTCCTGCGTCTCGGCAGTGGCCTCCGCGCTCTTGTGCTCTCGGAGCACGATCATCTCATTAGCGACCAATTCGGTGCGGTAATGCTTCTTACCGTTCTGATCCTCCCAGCCACGGGTCTGCAGGCGGCCTTCAACGTAGACCTGTTGGCCTTTGGTGAGATGTTGTTTGCATATTTCGGCCAGATTGCCCCAGGCTACGACGTTGAACCACTCGGTTTCCTCGCGGCGCTCGCCTTCGGCGTTGACCCAACTGCGGCCTGTAGCCACGCTGAAAGAGGTCACTGGCCTACCACTCGGCGTGTAGCGCATCTCCGGGTTTCGCCCCAGCTTGCCTATAATCATCACTTTGTTCAAACCCCTCGACATCTTTTCACCCTTTCCTCTACTTGTGTGGACAGGTTGTTGTTTTTGGGGCTCTCGTCACATTCTTCAGCCCAAAACCCGGTTTCTGAGCCCCGTTCAGTCCTCGGCGCGCACTAGCAAATAGCGGATGACTTTCTCTGTGAGTTTTAACTTCCGCTCCAGTTCGCCGAGAGACTGGGGATCCAGTTGCACTTGCATCAGCACGTAATATCCTTCTTTTTGCTTCTGGATCGGATATGCCAGGCGGCGCCTGCCCCAATGGTCTACCTTGGTTATCTGGCCGCCGCCCTCAGTGATGAACTGGCTGACCTTGTCCGTGACACCGGCCAGCCCCTCATCTTCTACATCGGGGTGGGCGATGAAGGTGAACTCGTAATTGCGCATGTCGGCGATGATGTGCCTCCTTTCGGAATGTTCTATTGATTTGCTACCCTGGCTTGACGACGGGCATAACTATAGCACAAAGCGGCGTTTTTGGCAAGCGGCTAAACGCTGAACCGGAAATGAATGACGTCGCCGTCCTGCACTACGTATTCCTTGCCCTCCAGCCGTAACAGGCCCCTCTGTTTGGCGGTGGCGAAAGAGCCGCTGGCCATTAGCTCTTGGTAGGAAATGACCTCGGCGCGGATGAAGCCTCGCTCTATGTCGCTGTGGACCTCGCCAGCAGCCTGGGGGGCCAACGTCCCCCGCAGAAGTGTCCAGGCTCGCACCTCCTTCCCTCCGGTGGTGGTGAAGAAGGTTATCAAGTTCAACAAGCGATAGCCAGCCTCGACCAGTTTTTGCAGCCCCGGTTCCCCTGAGCCGGTCTCGGCGCGGTAGGCCGCTGCTTCATCAGGAGGCCAGTCAGCCAGCTCCATCTCCAATTGAGCACAAATGGAGACCACTCCCGCCCCTTCGACGGTCGCCACCTCGGTCACTGCCGCCGCCAACTCTCCGCCTTCGGGCAGGTCTTCCTCTCCCACGTTGGCTACGTAGAGCCGGGGCTTGGCGGTCAAAAGGTTTAGCTCTCTCAGCATCTCCGCCTGTTTGTCCGTTACTGTTAAGTCCGCAGCCTTTTCCCCCGCCTCAAGACGATGGTGTAACTCCTCCAGGAAATCCAGCTCGGAGGCGTAATCCTTGGGCCG
>CAYNWI010000066.1:0-11397 GCA_964400825.1 uncultured Anaerolineae bacterium
AGACCCTGGACTGGGATCAGGAGATCCTGGACATCATGGGCATCCCGCGCCAGATGTTGCCGGAAGTCCGCCCCTCCAGCGATCCCAAGGTCTGGGGCTACACGCCCAAGGATGGACCGTTTGGCGCATCCATCCCGGTGTGCGGCGACCTGGGCGACCAGCAGGCTGCTCTGGTGGGCCAGACCTGCTATAGCCCTGGCGAGGCCAAGAACACCTACGGCACCGGCTGCTTCATGCTGCTGAACACCGGCACCAAGGCTGTGCCCAGCAAGAGCGGCCTGCTGACCACCCTGGGCTACAAGTTCGGCGATGCGCCGGCGGTCTATGCTCTGGAGGGCTCCATCGCCATCACCGGCGCGCTGGTGCAGTGGCTGCGCGATAACCTCAACTTCTTCGAGAAGTCGTCGCAGGTCGAGGATCTGGCCAACACCGTTGAGGATAACGGCGGCATCTACTTCGTGCCCGCCTTCTCCGGCTTGTTCGCGCCCTACTGGAAGAGCGACGCCCGAGGCGTGATCGTCGGCATGACCCGCTACGTCAACAAGGGGCACTTCGCCCGCGCTGCGCTGGAGGCCACCGCCTTCCAGACCCGCGAGGTGCTGGACGCCATGAACAAGGACTCCGGCGTGGATCTGAAGGCCCTCAAGGTGGACGGCGGCATGGTCTTCAACGAGACCCTGATGCAGTTCCAGGCCGACATCCTGGGCGTGCCCGTCATTCGCCCGAAGGTGGCCGAGACCACCGCGTTGGGCGCGGCCTACGCCTCTGGCCTGGCCGTCGGCTTCTGGGCGAATACCGACGAGATGCGCGCGAACTGGGGCATTGACAAGACCTGGGAGCCCAAGATGGACGCCGCGACCCGCGCCAAGCTCTACAAGGGATGGCTCAAGGCCGTCACCCGCACCTTCGATTGGGTGTAGTAAGTAGTAAAAAGAAAGCAAGCTGGGCTAGGTAATAGGTAACAGCTTACGCTGGAACCGCGCCGCTGCCCATAGCATAGGGAAGGGAAGACCCTCGATGGGTTTTCCCTTCCCTATGGTCGTAGAAGATGAAACAGGTTTGAAGACAAGGAGAGGAAAGCGTTAAATATGGAAAAAGAGAGAGTACAGTTGGTTGTCATAGGAGCTGGATCCACCGGAGCGGCCGTAGCGTGGGATGCGGCTATGCGTGGTATAGATACCATATTACTTGAAAGAGGCGATCTCGCTTCGGGGACCACGGGCAAATGCCATGGGATGCTCCACAGCGGGGCCAGGTATGCGGTTAATGATAAGGAAGGAGCAATAGAGTGTATTGAGGAAACTAAACTCCTCCACAAAATAGCTCCTCACGTCTTGGAGAGAACCGGAGGCCTTTTTGTGGGCTTTAAAGAAGATGCGGAGAAGTATCCGGGTTATAAAGAGAAAAAGCTAGAGGGATGCAAGGAGTGTGGGATACCTGCCGAAGAAATCAGTGTGAGAGAAGCGTTGGAGATAGAACCCAACCTCAATCCGGAGATAGTTGATGCGATTTGGATTCCCCACGATGGTACATTGCATCCTATCGGGTTTGTCATAAGCCTATGTTTGTCTGGGAAGAAGTATGGGGCAGACATCAGGCCGTATAGTGAAGTCATAGCCATTCTAAGAGAGGGAGATACCGTTACAGGGGTAAGGGTGAAGGACCATCGAAGGGAGAAGATCTATGAGATCAACACTGACGCTGTCGTAAGTGCAGCCGGTCCGTGGGCTGAGAGGATCGCTGAAATGGCAGGAGTCCATGTCCCTCAAGTGCCTACCCCTGGGGTGATGGTCGTCGTAAATAGAAGAGTAAATAGAGTACTCATCAATCATCTCAGGCCTAGCTCTGATGGTGATATCATTGTGCCACATCACACTACCTCGGTGATTGGAACGACTTCCTGGCCGGTGAAAGACCCGGATAAGGTTCCCATTCCGAAGGATCACGTTGCTCTTATGCTGGAGGAAGGGATTAGAAAGATACCTGCGATAGAGGGTGCCAGGATCTTGAGAGCCTATGCAGCATGTAGACCTACTATAGCACCGGAAGGGGCGGCAGTCACGTCAGGAAGAGAGCTCAGCAGAACGTTCGAAGCCTTTGATCACGAAGCCAGGGACGGGGTGAAGGGATTTGTAACCATCACCGGTGGGAAGATGTGTACTGCTAGAGGTATGGCCGAGCAGAGCATAGACCTGGTGTGTAAGAAGATAGGTATAAAGGCCGAATGTCACACGCGCGAAGCGAAATTGGTGGGAGCGGAAGAGCCTGTGGATATAAAGAAGGTAGCAGATTTATTTGGTCTGCCCAGGATATACGTGCAAAGATCTGCTCAGAGATGGGGGGATTTGATCAAGGAGATTTTTGAGCCCATAGAGGAGGAGCCATTCCGGGGCAGTTTTGTCTGCACCGATGAATTCGTCACTAGAGCGGAGATAGAATACTCGGTAAAGAATCTGTGGGCCTATTTCATAAACGACATCAGGAGAAGGACGAGATCAGGTATGGGCACTTGTCAGGGAGGAACTTGCAGTTACCAAATAGCTGGAATCCTGGCGGAGGAGTTCGACAGGCAGCCCGCCGATGTCCACTCTGACTTGATGTCCTTCTTAAAGATTCGATTTCTAGGAGACAAGACGGCCTGCTGGGGAGATCAGTTTCGCCAGTGGAAGCTTCACGAAGCTGCTTATGCGTGTCTAGGAAATTACGACAAGTTACATAAGGGATTGCCTTTTTCAATGCCCATCTTTGGGGAGGCACCCTAACTCGACAATGTTAGATTCCACCCCAGGTGTCATTGCGAGGCGCGCTTTTTGTGCCGAAGCAATCCCCTAGCACGCTTGGAGATTGCTTCGCGGAGTTTACCCTGAGGTATCGAAGGGCTCGCAATGACAAAGGTAACATTGTCCAGCTAATTAGAAGGGGGATACCTTGATCAGACAACGATTTGACGTTCTCGTAATTGGCGGAGGAATAAGCGGGACCCTAGCGGCTGCCTATTTGGCAGGAAAGGGGAGAAAAGTAGGGGTCTTGAAGAAAGGGGGAGGGGCTACAGCGATGAGCTCAGGGCTCCTCGATGTACTGGGGTACGTGGATGAAGAATTGATTCGAAATCCCGAAGAAGGAGTGAGAAGCCTTTCCGAGCAAAATCCCGACCACCCTTATGGCATAACAGGAGGAGGGAGGGAAGAATCTGCCAGTGAAAGAGGACAGGGTGCCGTAAAGAGGCTAAGAGAAGCGCTTGATTTCTTTAGGGCAGGCATGAAGGCGGCGGGGCATGAATACAAGGGGAGTCTGGACGAGAATGTACTGGCGATCACTCCGTTCGGGACCTATAAGCCGACTTGCTTGCTGCCTCCCTGGATGTATGCGGATATTTCGAGGCTAGATGGCTCGAGGATATTGTTTGTAGGGTCAAAAAATAACCCCAGGGTTAACCCCGTTTACATAGCGAAATCGTTTGCAGGCTTCATATTGCCCAAGCTGAGGGAAGTCGGGATAGAAATAGAAGCAGAGGCAGAGGCCGAATACGTGGGCGCACCCGGGCTGGAGGACAGAAGATACATTCTCCCTATTGAAGTAGGCTACTCTTTGGATGTAAGTGAGAACTTGAGGGAGTACACGGAGAATATATCCCAAAAATTGGGCGACTCAACTCACGTCTTCTTGCCCTGTCTCGGTTACAGAAAGCCGAGGGAAAACTGGGAGTACATGAAGGAGAAGCTAGGAGTGGAAGTGGTAGAGCTTCCCTCTTTGCCTCCTTCTACGGCCGGAATGAGACTCGCCGCTTGCCTGGAAGAGATGGCGAGCAAAGAGGGCGTGGAGTTATATAAGGGCTATAGTGCGGTATCGGCAGAGGTCGAGGGGGCGAAGTGCTTCAGTGTAGAAGCAGTTCACAGAAGTGAAGTGAGCGAGGTGGAGGCTTCGGCTTTCGTGTTAGCTACGGGGGATTACATAAGTGATGACCTATTAGTGGAAAAAGACAGGATAGTAGAGAGGGCGTTCGGGTTAACAATAGAGACCCCTGAGGCTCAGGATTACCTCTCCTGGCTTGACGATACCCCGTTCCCAGTTAGTGGACATCCAGCTTCTAGATTTGGGGTAAAAGTTGACAGGGCAATGCGTCCATTGGTAAAGGGAGGTGTTTGGGCTGAGAATCTCTTTGCCTGTGGCTCGGTAATCGCAGGTTATGACTACAATACAGAGAAATGTGGATTCGGGGTTTGCATATCCACAGCTCTCGCAGCAGCCGAAGGAGTGTTAGATTACCTATGACGAGCATACTAGCAAATTCTGACAAATGCATAAGATGCGGGCTTTGCCTTACCAAGTGCCCCGTCATTTTCACCACGGCTCGTGAAAGCTTTCCAGGGCCTAAGACCATAGCTGGAGACCTGCCCAGGCCCTCTCACGAGTTCACCGTTAACGAGGACATCATCTTCTATTGTACTATCTGCGGCGCTTGTGCGGAGATCTGCCCTGCGAATATCCCTGTGGATTTGATAACCAGGGAGATCAGGAGGTCGCTGATAGAAAGCGGGAGAATCGCGGTCACCCTCAGGGATGCGTTGGAGAGCGCTTTTAAGTATGGCAACCCCTGGGGCGGTCTCAGAAGCAAGAGGTCTGAATGGGCCGAGGGGCTAGGCGTAAAGGACATCTCGAAAGGGGAGAAGGCGGAGCTTCTATACTTCGTTGGGTGCACCGCATCTTACGATACCAGAGTCCAAGAGGTTGCCAGATCCCTGGTTAAGATATTCAAAGCAGCGGATTTGGATTTTGGGATCCTGGGAGATGAAGAAAGATGTTGTGGAGAGCCAGTAAACTGGATCGGGGAAGAGGGCTTGTTCGAAGAACTGGCGGAGAAGAACATAGAGCTGTTCAATAAATACGGGATCAAGAAAATCGTAACCACTTCGCCCCATTGCTACATTACGCTCAAAGAAGACTATCCCTCTATAGCTGAGAAACTGGGGCTGAAATTTGAAATAGAGGTTAAGCACTACACCCAGCTCTTGTCTGAGCTATTGCAGCAAGGAAGGATAACGTTCTCCAAAAAGGTGGACGCATTAGTTACGTATCAAGACCCTTGTTCTCTGGGGAGACGTAGCAAGGTATTTGATGAGCCCAGGGATGTCTTGAGGGCAATTCCTGGCTTGGAACTGGCCGAGATGGAGAGGACCAGGGAGGAAAGCTATTGTTGCGGAGGAGGCGGGGGAAGGATATTTTTGGAAACTGAGGTCCTGGAGAGGCTTTCGATAGAGAGAGTTAAGGAAGCTGGCAAACTCGACCCTGATATGTTGGTGACTGCTTGCCCATTTTGCCTGTTGCAGTTTGACGACGCTGTGAAAGTTGCGGGAAAGGATATCGAGGTAAAAGATGTGGCGGAGCTGGCTGCGGAGGCATTAGGCTAGTTCTCACAGGGTCAGAGGGGAATGGCTAAAAGCAAGAAACAGCAGAAAAAGAAGCGACCATCGAATCAGGGCGAGCAAGCCGCGCCAGGCACTAAGGATCCAGAAGAACAGCCTGGCAAATTCGACCAGATTCCACTCTGGGGTTGGATCCTGATCTTTCTCCTGCCCCTGATCGCCAGCGAGTTCATGTTCTACAGGGTAGGCCGATGGCCCAGCATGATCATCTTCCCACTGGCCTGGATCGGATTCTGGGCTGCGATGATGCACCGCTCCGGGTGGCCGATCCTGAAGAAGCGGCAGGATGAGTGATTGGGTTGTTGTCGCTTCTTGTGTTAAAGTGCCGCGAATCAAGGCTGGGAGTCAATGACGCTCCCAGTTTTTTTGTTTCATGGCGGTAACGTGACGGATTGAGCAGGGGGCAAGCCGGGGATAGCCGGATCGCTGATTGCAATTTGCAGCTTGTTCGGGTATAATGTTCATCAAGAGTGTGGTGGTGTCAATCGAGAGGAGGAGACAGCTATGTTCGGTTTCGACCGCATTACCTCTGATCCAAACATACTTGGCGGCGGGGCGTGCATCCGTGGGATGCGCATTTCGGTGTCACTCATCGTCAACCTGGTAGCCAATGGGATGATAGTCGAGGAGATCATAGACAAGTATCCTGATCTGGAGCCGGAAGACATCCAGCAGGCCCTGCGCTATGCGGCCTGGGAAGAACTTTCAATGGTCATTGGCGCTATCGTTGGGATGGCTGTCGAGGGGATTCGGGAGAAAGCCAAACGCCGTGAGGCGGTCATTAGGATATTGAAGAAGTTAGGGCTGCAGCCAGATGCGCCACCGTCTGACTTCGATGGTGTGTATGCATACACGCTGGTCGAGTATGGCGTCGGCAAGCCAAAGCCAATCCTCGACTTCTTTTGCCATGAGTTCATCCGTGATGCCTTCCGCCAATCGTTTGAAAAACCGGATCCCGCGATTCTGAGCGAGGAGGCAGAGGGCTTGATCGAATGGCACAAGGTCGGTGACGAACTACGCTGCATGGGCATAGACCCTCGCCGAGAGTTTGCTCGCTTCACCGCTGTGTTCAACGAGATCGTTGACCGCACGCGCACGCCGGCCGAGGTCAGACGAGACCATAAACTGGCTGATGTTTATGGTGACCTGCATCAAAAGACAGGGGAAATCATTGAGCGCCTGGACAGGCTGGACGAACTGTATGAGATTCGCGCAGAACTTGCCCGACTAGTACAGATTCATCAGGAGCGTCAATTCGTCTTCGTGCCAACCAGCGAGAAGCTCAAGGTGTTTATCAGTTCCAAGATGATGGAATTACGTGACGTGCGTGAGTTTGTCGCCAAGGCTCTTGATGACAGAGGGATCGAGGCTTGGGTGTACGAAGCTCGTGCTGGTGCAAGGCCGGAAGGCGTAGTGGAGACGTCACTGGATGGGGTGGGGGCCGCTGACATCTATCTAGGGCTGTTCTGGCAGAAGTACGGTGAGGTGACAGTGCAAGAATATCGTCACGCCCGCGCCCTGGGCAGGCCGTGCTTTGTCTACATCCGCGACAAGGACCTCCAACGCGAGAAGGCATTGGAGGATTTTCTGCGGGGCGAGGTCTACGATCTGCAAAAAGGCGTCACCTACGACTACTTTGGCAGCGCCGTAGAATTGGGCGAACAAGTCTCCGACAACATCATGGCTTGGCTCGTGCGTCGGCACCGGGAGATGACGGCAGAGATTCAGGAAGCTCGCGTTTCTCAGGATGAGATCGCTCGTCTCCAGGCCGAGGTAGACCGTCTTCAGGCTGCCAGCCGCAATCCTCTGCCTCAGGGCACTGCCGCCGACTACCTGGCCCAGCAGATGAGAGCCTGGTTTAAGACTCTGGGCTACCGTTTTGAGAGCCACGGGGTCCGAGCCGAGGACTATTTCGAGTGGATCATCAATGTCCTGGTGCGGCGGGGGTACGATCGTATCCTGGTGCGCGGTATTGAGGGTGAGGCTGAAGTGGGCGATATCGCTGCCCTCCGCCAAGCTGTGGATGTGCAAAGGACCGATGAGGGATGGCTGGTGGCCCCCCGCCGGAAAAGCCAGGCTGCCTGCGAGGAAGTCGAAAAGAGGGAAAATCGCGACCTCTTCTGCTACACTTTCGACGAACTGCTGGACGAGCGCGCTGACTTTAGCGGCTACCTTAGTTGGCTGGAGGCTGAGGTGAAGCGCCGGGGTGTCAACACGATGTATGTCCCCTTGGCCTGTACCAAGGAGGAGTTCGATCCGAACACCAGGCAGAAGGCAGGGGAAAGTCGTTATGATGAACGCAATGGCTGGATAGATGGTTATGTTGACCGCTGGTTGGATGACCCGTCCAAGGAGCACATTTCCATTCTGGGTGAGTTCGGCACTGGCAAGACCTGGTTCGCTTTACATTATGCATGGAGCGTAGCACGGCGTTATCGCAATGCTAAGGAACGAGGCGTCGAGCGGCCTCGCCTGCCCCTGTTTATCCCGCTGCGTGACTATGCTAAGGCGGTCAGCGTCGAGTCTCTCTTCTCTGAGTTCTTCTTCCGCAAGCACGAGATTCCCTTACCCGGTTATTCTGCCTTCGAGCAACTCAACCGCATGGGTAAACTGTTGCTCATCTTCGATGGCTTTGACGAGATGGCAGCCAAGGTAGATCGCCAAAAGATGATCAACAACTTCTGGGAGCTGGCCCGGGTGGTGGTGCCTGGAGCCAAGGCCATTCTCACCTGCCGCACTGAGCACTTCCCAGAGGCTAGAGAAGGCCGCGCCCTTCTCAGCGCGAAATTGCAGGCCTCTACTGCCAAACTGACCGGCGAACCGCCCCAGTTTGAAGTGTTGGGGCTGGAGAAATTCAATGATGCCCAAATCCGCCAGGTATTGTCTTTTCGAGCCGGACAAACCACAGTAGAACAGGTGATGGGCAATCCCCAACTCCTGGACCTGGCGCGCCGGCCGGTGATGACTGAGTTCATCCTGGAAGCGTTGCCCGACATTGAGGCGGGCAAGCCAGTGGACATGTCGCGTATTTACCTATACGCTGTGCGGCACAAAATGGAGCGTGACATCAAAGCCGAGCGCACCTTTACGTCGCTGGCCGATAAACTCTATTTCATGTGCGAACTATCGTGGGAGATGCTCTCTACCGACCGGATGAGCCTCAACTACCGCGAATTCCCTGACCGCCTCCGCCACTTGTTTGGCCCCGTTGTGCAGGAACAAAAGGACCTGGACCACTGGCATTTCGACATGATGGGCCAGACTCTGCTAGTCCGCAACGCTGACGGCGACTACACTCCGGCACATCGTTCTCTCTTAGAGTTTTTTGTAGCCTACAAGTTTGCCAGTGAACTAGGTATTCTGGCCAATGATTTCACTGAACTAGCCCGAGTACAGTCGCACTTGGACGTAGATGCGGAACCTGAAGACTATGTTTGGACAGACTACTTTCGACGTAATTTAGATCAGACAGGAGCTATTGAGGTTATTGTGCCCTTGCGAGGATTTGTTACTGAAGAAATGGATATGCTAGCGAAGACTGTGGGACAGGCACCGCTGAGTAGTGCAATCCTGGACTTGATGGGAAACATGCTTAGCCTAGATGAGGAGTCAGTCAAGGAACGATTGTTAGCAGTTATCACAGAGACAAGAGGTAAGACCACACAGGCAGTGGGTATGACTGGCAGCAACGCTGCCATTTTGATCGCCCGCTGTGACTTGCTAGCCCTCAAAGGTTTGGATCTCTCTGCTGTCAATCTAAACCATGTTGATTTTAGTAATGTTGATCTTACCGAATGTAACTTGCAGGGCGCAAATCTTCAATACGCACGGTTCCGCGGCACTAGGTTGGAGAACGCTGACCTGCGCGATGTAGATTTGGACAATGCCCAATTCTCTCATCTAGGTGAAGTGAACTGTGTGGCTTTCAGTCCTGATGGAATGATGATAGCCAGCGGCGGCGAAGACTGTAATATACACATTTGGGATGTAAGGACAGGAGAGGAATTGTTCACACTTAGAGGCCATATTGGTGAAATAGGTACTATATGCTGGAATCCAATTACTAAAGACCTTTTCAGTGGAGGAAAGGATGGAAGAATTTTTCAATGGCTCTGGCCAGAACTAAAACGAAAAGAGTTTCCAAATGCGGGTGTTGGGTCAGTTCTTGCAATCTCAATCGCGCCAAATGGTCGCTTCCTGGCTTATGGCGGAGCGCACGGTAGTGCAACTAGTCTTTGGGATTTAGATACAAGAACTCTAAAAACGAGATTTGTAGAACTGTCTTATGCAACTAGTCATATGACCTTTAGTCCAAATGGAAAATACTTATGTATTATTAACGATTCATCTGTTTTGCTAATATACGATACAGACTTAGAAAAAAACGTTCTTTGGCAAGCAGGGGGAGTCAAAAGCTATTACGAGTCGGCTGAGTTCTTGGATAATGAAAACCTGGTAGCAGGATTACGTTCGGAGTTGGCTCTTTACAAAGACAGAAATACTCTCGAATTATACGAATTTGTTCACAAAGGGGCGATAGTACGTCAGCAAGAACACTCTTCTAAGGTTACATGTTTGGTGTCATCGGCTGACAACAGAGTCCTGTTTGTTGGTGGAGATGTTGCTTTAAGCTGTTGTGAGCTGAAATCATTAAGATCATTAGCTAAATCCGAAGGCCACTTTAGAATAATCTCATCTCTTAGCAGGAACAATGCTGGCACTTGTTTGGTAAGTGGCTCTAGAGACGGGACCTTAAGATTCTGGGATGCTCGTCTTTTTGTCAAGCACGATGGCGAGCCGAGTATAGACATCATTGAATACTCCTCTTCTGACCTTTCCAAAATCACTGACGATCCAACCACCTGGCCCGAGTGGTGGCAGAAGTGCAAGATCAAGGTGCCGGAGGGAATGGTGCCCAACCCGGACTTCGGCAGGTGCTTGCGCACTATCGAGCAGAAGCTCAACTGCCGGGGGCTGCGACTGGCTGGGGCCAAGGGGCTGGATGCGGAGGCACCGACAGGCAAAGGCACCCTTGGTGGATGGCTGGCGAAATGGGGAGCGGTCTTAGAGTAAGAGGGAGGCAATCACTGTCCGATAACAAAGCTGCTTTCCCTGGATGGAAAATAGGCCAGGGCGAGGAGAATTAGGAAGGAACTAACATGAAAACACAACCAGGATTCGCAGGCAAAGCGCTGACGGCAGCGCAATTGGAAGAGACGGTTGACCTCTTTGTTCTGGTCACTCTGGAGGGCGAGCAATTGAAGGTTAAGCCGGACTGGGGATGAGATGACGAAGACCGAGAAACGACCACAAACCGAGGTCGAAGAGGAGAACGGTCCTCAAGTGGAGGAAGAGCCCCTTCAGGCTGAGGCTGAAGAGGAAATGCAGCCTCAAGTGGAAGAAGAGGCTCTTCAGACCGAGGCCGAGAAGCGGGAGAAATCGCGCTGGGAAGCGCTCCTGCTGGAGGCTGAGGTGATTGCCGCCAACCTGAAAGAGAGCGGCACCCGACGGTGAGGTGCGCTGTGAAGCGGGAACAAGGCATGGATTCGGTGATCAGTCGCCTGGAAGCCGGTGTGGAGGAGAAGCGGACTCAATTCCAAGAGGGGTTCGATGCCTTCGCCGCTCGCCACGAGTTGACGGACTGGGAGGGCTGGCTCAGTCCCTACGACGAAGAGACGTACGACTTCGTTCTGCAAAGCATCGGCCCAGACGACGTAGTTATCGAGATCGGCGCTGGCGACCTGCGCCTGGCCCTGCGGCTGGCGGAGCGGGCACGAAGGGTTTACGCCGTGGAGGTCAATCCTCTCCTGGTTGGCGCTGCTCTGCAGGCCATCGGCTTTGATCTACCGCGCAATCTGCTGGTCGTCTGCGCCAACGCTTTGGACCTCACCTTCCCCGCCGGCATCACGGTGGCTGTGCTTCTCATGCGCCATTGCCAGCACTTTGGACGATACGTGGACAAGTTGCGAGCCGC
>CAYNWI010000067.1:0-6611 GCA_964400825.1 uncultured Anaerolineae bacterium
TTGTAGTCAGGGCGATATGGGAGTTGGTGATTACCGTCTGTCCGGCTCTCCTGGTAGCGCTGTTCATCAACGTTTTCGTCGCCGAGGCGGCGTTGGTGGAATATGGCCCGAGTATGGAGCCTAATTTGTATCGCGGCTATCGGGTGATGACAGAGAAGATTTCCTACCTTGTCCACCCCCCGCAGCGCGGGGATGTAGTGATCGCTGATCGGCCAGGGAACGAGGTGTCGCTGATCAAGCGCGTGGTGGCCCTGCCCGGCGAGACAGTGGAGGTGCGCGGCGGGCACACGTTCATCAACGGACAACAAATCGAGGAGCCGTGGGTGACCAACTTTGGCGGGCCGAGCTATCCGCCGACGCTGGTGCCGCCGGATCACGTCTTCATCCTGGGCGACAATCGCGGCAACTCGCGGGACTCTCGCGCCATCGGACCAGTGCCAATAAATGCGATTAAAGGGCATGCCTGGCTTGTCTACTGGCCGTTGGATCAGATCAAGTTGGTGCCATAGGCAGAACACACCGTCGTGCCCCCAAGACGCTTCAATGGAGCAAAAACGACAAATGGAGTACAAAGACTATTACAAGATCCTGGGCGTGGACCGGAACGCTGAGGAGAAAGAGATAAAAAAGACTTATCGCAAGCTGGCCCGTCAATATCACCCCGACGTGAACCCCGGCGATAAGGCCGCCGAGGAGCATTTCAAGGACATCAATGAAGCCTATGAGGTCTTGTCCGATCCTGAGAAGCGCGGCAAGTACGACCAGTTGGGAAGCAGTTGGCAACAATGGCAGCGCACGGGCAGGGATCCTAGTGGCTTCGATTGGAACCAGTGGTCCAGTGGAGCCCAACCGGGAGGCGGCGTCCGAGTAGAATACAGAGACCTGGGTGATTTGGGGGACATCTTCCGCGGCAGAGACTTCTCCGATTTCTTCCAGAGCGTCTTCGGCGGCATGGGCGCCCCCCAGGCACGCCCCCGCCGTGGCCAAGATTACACCCAGGCGGTGGAGATCACTCTGGAGGAGGCGTTTCAAGGCACTACGCGGATGATCCAAAAAGATGGGCGCCGCCTGGAGGTGAAGATCCCACCGGGGGTCAGGACAGGTTCCAAGGTGCGGGTGGCGGGCGAGGGCAGCCCCGGCATGGCCAGGGGAGCCAGCGGAGACCTCTATTTGGAAGTCACAATTCTACCTCATTCCGTCTTTGAGCGTGAGGGAGACAACCTTCGTTGCGAGGTCCCTGTCAGCCTCTACACCGCCGTGCTGGGTGGGGAGGTCAAGGTACCCACCCTGAGCGGCGACGTGCTGCTCAAGATCCCATCTGGGACCCAGGGCGGCCGCACTTTCCGCCTGCAGGGAAAGGGCATGCCCAACCTGCGCCATCCCAAGAAACGCGGCGACCTCTACGCCAGGCTCAGGGTACAAATACCACAGAAGCTCAACCAGCGGGAAAAAGAACTCTTCCACGAACTGGCTAGCCTACGTCAGACTAAGCAGGAGGGATGATGTACAAGAAGTTACATCTGCTTATCCTTATCATCCTGGTGACGATAGCTCTGCCGGGTTGCGGGCTGACCCTGCCTTGGGAAATCAAACAACAAGAGCCCACTCCGGCCCCTACGCCTACCCCGATCGTGATCATAGTCACGCCAACCGCGCTCCCGGTCCCCACACAGGCCCCGCCGCAGGTGGTCCCGGAGGAACCTGTCAACGCCCTGGAAGCTCAAATAGAAGCGGTCTACGAACAAGCTGCCCCAGCGGTGGTCAACGTTACTACCCAAATCATAGCCTATGACTTCTTTATGCGCCCCATACCCCAGGAAGGAGTAACCGGCTCCGGCTTCCTCTACGATACCGAAGGTCATATCGTCACCAACTATCACGTGGTGCAGAACGCCGAATCAGTGTCGGTGGCACTGGCCGATGGGAAGAGCCAGCCGGCTGAGATCGTCGGTGTGGATCCCTCCAATGACCTGGCGGTGATCCGCATCAAGGCCGACGACCTGCCGCAGCCAATTGCATTGGGCGATTCGGATAGCTTGCGCGTGGGGCAGTTCGTGGTCGCTATCGGCAATCCCTTTGGGCAAGAGGGCACGCTGACATTGGGTGTCATCAGTGCTCTGGGGCGGATCATTGAGAGCCCCGATGGTAGCTTCATCGGCGAGGCCATCCAGACTGACGCTCCCATCAACCCAGGCAACTCCGGTGGCCCGTTGCTGAATTTGCGAGGTCGGGTCATCGGGGTCAACTCACAGATCATCAGCCCCAGCCGGGCCTCGGCGGGAATTGGGTTTGCTGTCTCGGCCGAGACAGTGCGCCGCGTGGTCCCTCAACTGATCGCCCAGGGCTACTATTCACATCCCTGGCTGGGTGTGGGGCCGGTTAGCCTGACGCCAGAATTGGCGAAGGTGTTGCGCCAGGCCGGGATGGAAATAACGGTTGAGGAAGGGCTTATCTTGCTGGAGGTGGCTTCGGGTGGCCCAGCCGCCCAGGCAGGCATCCGTGGCCCCGACGAGATGGTGATCGTGGGCAACATCCGCGTCCCGGTCGGGATGGATATTATCACCGCCGTTAACGGCGAGCCGGTGACCAGCTTTCAGGCACTTACTGTCCAACTAGAAACCGAGACGCAGGTGGGCGATACAGTTGAAGTGACCGTCATACGTAAGGGGAGGGAAAGAAACGTCCAAGTGACACTGGCCGAGCGTCCGCGGTAAGGGCAAAGCAACCAGAAACGCTACACAAATTGAAGCGAAAGGAGGCTAGAGCATGTTCAGTGAAAATGATCTGCAAGAGCTGGTAGATTTTCACAGCGAGGAATCGCCGGTACTAAGCTTGTACCTGGACGTAGATCCAACGAAGCGCTCTACTGACGAATACAAGCTGGTGCTGCGGGGACTGCTAAAAGAGGCAACAGGTCAGGCACAGCGCGAAGATATTGCCGCCGTGGAGCGGTATTTCGACCACGAGTACGACTGGCAAGGCAAGGGTGTGGTATTATTTTCCTGCCTGGAGCAGGATTTTTGGCGAGCCTATCCCTTGGCCGTGCCAGTAGACAGCCACGTCTACGTAAGCAAGAGACCCTACATCAAGCCCTTGACCGACATCCTCGACGCCTATGGGCGCTATGGGGTTGTGCTGGTGGATCAGGAGGGAGCGCGACTCTTCCTCTTCCAGCTAGGGGAGTTGCAAGAGACCAGCGGGACCATTGGTGAGGAGGTAAAGCGCATGAAGCACGGCGGCGGCTCTGCGGCTGGCCGCCGCCACCGGGGCGGAGTAACGGCACGCACAGGCCGGAGAGAGGAAGAGATAGTCCAACGCAATCTCAAGGAGGCAGCCGAGTTGACGGCCAAGTTCTGCGCGGGAGAGCGATGTGGCCGAATCATTCTGAGCGGCACGGAACAGACCGTGGCCCAGTTTCAGGAAATGTTGCCCAAGGACCTTCAGGATCAAGTAGTGGGCAGCTTCCCCGCAGGCATGACTGCCTCGGAGACAGAGGTGTTGGACCGCTCGCTGGAAATCATAGCGGAGGTGGAGCGCGAGAGGGAGAAGGAACTCGTAGAGAGCGCGATCACCGCCGCAGCCAAGGGCGGGGCCGGAGTCATCGGCCTGGCCGACACCTTGGGAGCGGTTTACGAGGGACGAGTGCGCATCCTGCTAGTAGACGAAGGATACAAGGCGACTGGCTACCGTTGTCAGCAGTGCGGCTACATCGCCGCTCAAGCCAAGGAGAATTGCCCCTTCTGCGGCGGTAAGGTGGAGCAAATAGATGACGCTGTAGACCTGATCGTGCGAGGGGTCATTGACCAGGGGGGACAGTTCGAGGTAGTAAGAGACAGCCCCGACCTGGAGAAGGCGGGCCACATCGCAGCGCTTTTGCGGTATTGAGCCGGCTTTGGGGCGGGCTGTGCATCCGGCGCAGCCCGCTCAAACTTTTCTAACAAAGCTCTAACACTTTTCTTACGCAATTCTAACATGTGTGAGTTATAATTGGTAGGGTAAGAACTGGCCGGAGTGCGGACGCAAGTCCGCTCCAGCAGGCTTGCGCCTGCACTCCAATAACTGATAACCAACAAGAAGAGTTAAACCATGAACCTAAACAAATACACTGAGAAAGCTCAAGAAGCCCTCGTTCAGGCCCAGAGCCTGGCAAGCGAATATAATCACAGCCAGATCGAGCCGGAGCATCTGCTGTTGGCCCTGTTGCGGCAGAGCGATGGAGTCGTGCCTCAGATTGTGCAGAAGCTGGGAGCCCACCCTGGTATGCTCCAACAAGAGCTGGAGCAAGACCTGGCTCGTCGGCCTAAAGTCTACGGGGGAGCAACCCAGGTCGGCCTATCGCGAACTCTGCAGGCCGTTCTTGCCTCGGCTGAGCAAGAGGCGGGACGGATGCGCGACGAGTACGTGTCAACGGAGCACCTGCTCATCGCCCTGACAGATAAAGTGGCGGGCAATGCGGCCACTTTCCTGCAGAGCCAGGGCATCACCAAAGATGCTGTCTTAAAGGCACTGACCGGCATCCGCGGCTCTCAGCGGGTGACCACACCTACGCCGGAGAGCACCTATCAGGCCCTGGAGAAGTACGGTCGTGACATGACCCAACTGGCTCGCCAGGGCAAGCTGGACCCGGTCATTGGCCGGGACGAGGAGATCCGCCGCGTGATCCAGGTGCTGTCGCGACGCACCAAGAACAACCCCGTCCTCATCGGCGAGGCCGGCGTGGGCAAAACCGCCATCGCCGAGGGGCTGGCCCAGCGGATTGTGCGCGGAGATGTGCCCGAAGGATTAAAGGACAAGCGCATCGTGCAGTTAGACCTGGGAGCCCTCATAGCTGGCAGCAAATTCCGGGGCGAGTTTGAGGAAAGACTGAAGGCTGTCCTCAAAGAGGTCACCGAGTCCGAGGGGCAGATCGTCCTCTTCATTGACGAGCTTCACACGGTGGTGGGAGCGGGAGCAGCCCAGGGAGCGATGGACGCCAGCAACATGCTCAAGCCCATGCTGGCCCGCGGAGAGCTGCACTGCATCGGAGCCACCACGCTAGACGAGTACCGCCAGCACATCGAGAAGGATGCCGCCCTCGAACGACGTTTTCAACCGGTTTTCGTGGATGAGCCTTCAGTCGAGGAGACCATCTCCATCCTGCGGGGCCTTAAGGAGCGCTACGAAGTACACCATGGGGTGCGTATTCAGGACCCGGCGGTCATCGCCGCCGCCACGCTATCCCACCGCTACATCTCCGACCGCTTCCTTCCCGACAAGGCCATTGACCTCATTGACGAGGCCGCCTCGCGCCTGCGCATGGAGATTGATTCCAAGCCGGCCGAGCTGGACGAGATAGATCGCAAGATCATGCAACTGGAGATCGAGCGGGAGGCCCTCAAGAAGGAGCGAGACGAGGCCTCGCGAGAGCGGCTGGCCAAATTGGAGAAGGAGTTGGCAGAGTTAAGAGAGGACAGCAACCGCCTGAAAGTCCACTGGGAGATGGAGAAGGAAGCCATTCAGGGCATCCGCCAGATCAAGGAAAGGATCGAGCAGACCAAGGTTGACATCGAGCAAGCCGAGAGGCGGGCTGACCTGGAGGAAGCAGCCCGGTTGCGCTACGGCACCCTGCGGGAGCTGGAAGCTCAGCTCAAGGGGCAGGAAAGCCGTTTGAAGGAGCTACAGAAGGATCACCGCATGCTCAAGGAAGAAGTGGAGGCCGAGGACATAGCCGAGGTGATCTCCAGTTGGACCGGCATCCCCGTTTCCCGCCTGATGGAAGGGGAGATCCAGAAACTGCTCCATATAGAGGAGCGCTTGCACCACCGCGTGGTGGGGCAAGACGAAGCCATATCCGCCGTCGCTAACGCGGTACGCCGTGCCCGTGCTGGCCTGCAGGATCCCAACAGGCCCATCGGTAGCTTCATCTTCCTGGGCCCCACGGGCGTGGGCAAGACCGAGCTGGGCCGGGCCCTGGCTGAGTTCCTCTTCGATGACGAGGAGGCCATGATCCGCCTGGACATGAGCGAGTACCAGGAGCGCCACACGGTGGCCCGTATGATTGGTGCGCCGCCCGGCTATGTGGGTTACGAGGAAGGTGGCCAATTGACTGAGGCGGTGCGGCGTCGCCCCTACAGCGTGGTCCTCTTCGACGAGATCGAGAAGGCCCATCCTGAAGTCTTCAACCTCCTGCTCCAGATCTTGGACGACGGGCGCCTGACCGACGGCCACGGGCGGACGGTCAACTTCAAGAACACCGTGGTCATCATGACCTCCAATGTAGGTAGCCACTGGATCAAGGAGCTGGGGCCTGAGGCAGCCAAGCAAAGGGTGCTGGAGGAGCTGAACCGCCACTTCCGCCCTGAATTCCTGAACCGCGTAGACGAGATCATCGTCTTCCACTCCCTGACCATGGAGGATCTGGTGCAGATCGTGGACATCCAGTTGCGTCGGCTGCGGGCGCTGCTGGCCGAACGGAACATCGGGCTGGAACTGACCGAGGCAGCCAGGCGGCTCCTGGCCGAGAAAGGCTATGATCCCGTCTACGGCGCCCGCCCCCTCAAGCGAACCATTCAGCGAGAGCTGCAGGATCCCCTGGCCCTGAAGATTCTGCAAGGCGAGTTCAAGGATGGGGA
>CAYNWI010000067.1:6711-11223 GCA_964400825.1 uncultured Anaerolineae bacterium
AGAGGTGGATTACCATGATGAGATTTGACCGTTTCACCGAGCGGGCCATGGACGCGGCCAGTCGGTCGTACGAGATATTGCAGCGTTACAGCCACAACCAGGTGGACACCGAGCATCTGCTGCTGGCCCTCCTGGAGCAGCCGGAGGGCGTCATCCCCCAGATTCTGGAGAAGCTGGGGGTGGACGTCGAGAGGGTGAAAAGCCGCCTGGACGGGGTGTTGAAGGCCAGCCCCAAGGTCGCTATCTACGGCGGCGGGACAGGCCAGGTGTTTATCACCCCCCGCCTCAAGCGGGTGATAGACCTGGCTAACGAGGAGGCCAGCAAGCTCAAGGACGAGTACGTCTCGACCGAGCACCTCTTCCTGGCTATCGCCAGCGAGCGGGGCACCCCAGTAGCTCGCATTCTGGGTGACTACGGCGTTACCAAAGACCGAATCTACGAAGCCATCAAGGAAGTGCGCGGCGGCCAACGGGTGACCGATCAGTTCGCCGAAAGCCGCTACCGTGTCCTCGAAAAATACAGCCGTGACCTCACCCAGTTGGCCAAAGAAGGGAGATTGGATCCGGTCATTGGCCGTGACGAGGAGATTCTGCGGGTCATCCAGGTGCTGTCGCGGCGCACCAAGAACAACCCGGTTCTCATCGGCGAGGCCGGCGTGGGAAAGACGGCCATCGTCGAAGGGCTGGCCCGGAAGATCGCCGAAGAGGACGTGCCTGAGATACTGATGGGCAAACGAGTCGTCTCCCTGGATCTGGCGGCTATGGTGGCCGGCTCCCGCCTCCGTGGCGAGTTCGAGGAGCGACTGAAAGCGGCCATCGAAGAAATCCAGCGGGCCGAGGGAGAAATCATCCTCTTCATTGACGAGGTGCACAACGTGGTCGGAGCTGGCGCCGGGGCGGGAGCTCTGGATGCCTCCAGCATGATGAAGCCCGCCCTGGCCCGAGGGGAGCTGCAGTGCGTGGGCGCCACCACCCTGGACGACTACCGCAAGTACATCGAGCGGGATACCGCCCTGGAGAGGCGCTTCGCTCCCGTCTACGTGGAGGAGCCTACGGTTGAGGAGACCATCGAGATGCTGATAGGGCTTCGCGACCGCTACGAAGCCCATCACAAGGTCACTATTGCCGACGAGGCACTGGTGGCAGCCGCCCGGCTCTCCCATCGTTACGTGACGGACCGCCGTCTCCCCGACAAGGCTGTAGACCTTATTGACGAGGGTGCAGCAAAACTGCGCGTCGCCATCTACAGCATGCCGCCAGAGCTCAAGGCCATGAAAGCCGAGCTCCAGAAGTTGACCACCGAGGAGGAGGCAGCCTGGGCAGCACGGGACTACGAGCGGGCGGCCAGTTTCAAGAGCGAGCGCTTGCAGTCGGAGACGGAGTTCAACGCCCAACGCGATGCCTGGCGACAGGAGATGAACCTGGATGAGGTGGTGGACGAGGGAGACATCGCTCAGGTAGTCGCCAGTTGGACGGGAATCCCGGTGCACAGTCTGATGGAAACTGAGGCCGAGAAACTCCTGCAGATGGAGGAGAGGTTACACGAGCGCATCGTCGGCCAGAACGAGGCCGTAAACGCCGTCGCCGATGCCATCCGCCGGGCGAGAAGCGGCCTGAAGGACCCCAAGCGGCCCATCGGCAGCTTCATCTTCCTGGGCCCCTCTGGGGTGGGCAAGACGGAGCTGGCCAAGACGCTAGCCTGGTTCCTCTTCGATGACGAGGAGGCTCTGATACGCCTGGACATGAGCGAGTATCGAGAGCGACACACCGTCTCTCGCCTCTTCGGCGCGCCTCCTGGTTACGTGGGCTACGAGGAGGGAGGACAGCTCACCGAAACAGTGCGGCGGCGGCCTTATCAGGTCGTCCTCTTCGACGAGATCGAGAAGGCCCATCCCGACGTCTGGAACGCTTTGCTGCAGATCATGGAGGACGGCCGCCTGACCGACGGCCAGGGTCACATCGTGGACTTCCGCAACACGGTGGTCATCATGACCTCCAACATCGGCACGGAGTTTGCCCAGAAGGGGGGCACCCTCGGCTTCGTGAGGCCGGGGGAGACAGAAACTCCCGATGAGAAAGAAGCGCATCAGAAGATCAGGGAGAACCTCAAGAAGACCTTCCATCCTGAGTTCCTCAACCGCATTGACGAGATCATCATCTTCCACACCCTGAGCCAGGAGCAGGTGAAGCTGATCGTTGACCTACAGATGGAGGAGATCAGCGCCCGCCTTGCCGAGCAGGGTTTGACCGTAGAGTTGACCGAGGCCGCGCGGGAGTGGCTGGCCAAAGAGGGGTATGATCCCCAGTTCGGTGCCCGTCCGCTTAAGCGCACCTTGCAACGGCGGGTGGAGAGTCCTCTGTCTGTACAACTGCTGAACGGCGTCTTCCAGTCGGGCGACACCGTGGTCATAGACGTCGGTGAGGAGGGATTGGCTTTCGCCCAGAAGGGAGTCCCGATCGCGGAAGCGGCCTTTGCCAGAGAGGAAGCCGTGGTCGAACAGGGAGTGTGAGTTAGAGTTGTTGGCCAATCGAAAAAACACCGGAGGGAATGACGTTCCCTCCGGTGTTTTTTAGAACAGGATGTGCAGAATTTACGGATTCTTCCTCAGCCTGAGCCACTTGATCCGTTAATTCTGCCAATCCGTGTTATCCCATCAGATAGAGCAAGGCGGCGGAGAGGAGCGACACGGTCAAATTGTCAATGTGCCAGGGGGAGAGAGCCTCGATCAGAGTGGCGAAAACAGCCACGGCCAGAGAGTAGAGCAGGCTCGTTTGCCACCCCAGGGGCGGCAGGAGCAAGAGGGCTACGAAGGTTGATAGCCAACTGAAGAGAAACATAGCCAATGAACCTTCCACCGACCGGCTAGAGCCAAGGATGGTATACTTTCGCTGGCCGTAGCGCCGGCCCAGGATGGCCGCCAGTGCATCCCCCCAGGTCATGGGCATCAAGCTGGCCACCAGGAGGCTGGGCCTCTCCCAAAAGAGGCAGAGGATGATGGCGAAGGAGATGGGGAAATAGACCGTGCCCAGGTTGCCCTTCTCACCCAGTTCCACCGACTTGAATATCTCTCCGCGATAGGAGATGTAGTTGAGGACCACGAAGGAGAGAGGGGGAATGATGGCGAAGTACCAGTGCTCGAAGAGGAGCACCGTGCCGAAGGCCCACATGCCCACGGAGATGTGGATGAGCTTACGGGTGAACTCCGTGGAGTAGCCCCGCCACTTGCGCAGCCCCTCGCCCACCCCGATGACGGCGAAGACGTAGACGTAGGAGATAACCAAAGCCAGCCAGTCTGATTTCATTGCTTCCCCCTCTTCAACGCCCCCGCAATCTGCGCGGCCACGGCGGCGTTGTTCTTCAAAAAAGTTATGTTAGCCTCCACACTGGCCCCGTCAGTAGACCGGGCGATCTGGCTGAGCAGAAAGGGGGTCAGCTCTTTGCCAGTGATCCCTCGCTCCTGGGCTGCTGCCAAAGCCCTCTCGATAGCCTTCTCCGCGAGCTCGCGGGGCAGCTCCGCCTCCTGGGGCACGGGCACCGTCACCAGCACGCCACCCTCCAGCCCCAGCTCCCACTTCGCGCGGATGATCCTGGCCGCTTCCTCAGGAGCGTCCACGCGGGCATCCACCGGCAGGCCGCTTTGGCGAGAGTAGAAAGCGGGAAACTCGTCGGTCTGGTAGCCCAGGATGGGCACGCCGTGGGTCTCCAGCCATTCCAGAGTGAGCGGGAGATCGAGGATGGACTTGGCCCCGGAGCAGACCACGGCCACGCGAGTCTGGGCCAGCTCCGGCAGGTCGGCCGAGATGTCGAAGGGCTGGCCCCGGTGCACCCCGCCGATGCCACCTGTAGCCATGACTTCGATGCCGGCCAGGGCGGCCACGTACACCGTGGCCGCCACCGTCGTCGCCCCCTCCTCACCCCGCGCCACCGCGATGGGCAGGTCCCGCCGACTGACCTTGCGAACCCCTTTTTGGGTAGCCAGCCGTTCCAGCTCCCCCTTCGTCAGCCCGACTCTGATCTGCCCTTCGATGATCGCAATCGTGGCCGGAAGCGCTCCGTTCTCCCGCACGGCCTGCTCCAGGGCCTGGGCCGTCTCCAGGTTCTGCGGATAGGCCAGCCCGTGAGAGATCAGGGCGGATTCCAGAGCCACGACGGGCGAGTTGGTATCAAGGGCCTTCTGAACTTCAGGTCGAATCTCCCAAGTTGAATACATCTTTCTCCAAGATTATCCCGTTAATTTCCAAGCGGGCAATCATCCCATCGGGATCAAAGTAATTGCATTATATCACTTTTCGGCCATTTGACAAAATGCCATACAAATTTGTCAAAGAACCGACGCCTCCGCTTAGATTTGCCCTGCCCCAAGATTGGTGCTATACTTGCACCATCTTGCCATAGGAGGCCCACGGTGAATCTTAAGCTGGATTACAAAAAGACGTTCCTGATTGGTTTTGGTTTCTTCGGCATCAGCGTGCTGTGGACGCTCTACAACTCTTACGTGCCGATCTACCTGC
>CAYNWI010000068.1:0-8699 GCA_964400825.1 uncultured Anaerolineae bacterium
GGACGCCCTACAAGCGCCTCTGGCCGATGATCAAGGGCTACAGCCTCACTGACAAGGTCAAGGCCATCCTCTGGGTGCCCATCATCCGCGTGACGGGCGACGTAGCCAAGATGATCGGCTACCCCGTGGGCGTCCTCTGGCGGCCACGTCGGCGGGAAGAAGAGGTGTCACGATGCACGAATTCCTGATGTCACTGATCCCCTGGGGCACGGAGGCCATCCTTTGGGTGCAGTCCTTCAGCAACCCCCTCCTCGATGCGCTACTAACGGCGGTCACTTTGCTGGGTGAGGAGGAGTTCTACCTTGTCTTCTTGCCCCTGATCTACTGGTGCTTCAACAAGCGCACTGGGATTCGCCTGGCCTACGCTTTCCTCCTCTCCACTTACTTCAACCTCTTCATCAAGGACCTCTTCGGCATCCCGCGCCCTGATGATCCACGCATAAGAGTCTTGCGGAAGGAGACTACGCCCTCCTTCCCCAGCAACCACGCCCAGGGAGCAGTGGTGACCTGGGGGTACCTGGCCACCCAGTGGCAGAATAAGGTGTTCTGGGTGCTGGCTGTAATACTGATTCTCCTCAATTCCTCCTCACGGATGTACCTTGGGGTCCACTTCCCCCAGGACCTGGTGGGCGGGATAGCCATCGGCGTGCTGTACCTCCTGGCTTTCAACTGGGTTGCGGCCAGGTGGGGAGAGGCGTTGGCCAGGCTTTCCCTGGTTGCCAAAGCGATCCCGGCGGTGCTGCTTCCCATAGCATTATTGGTTGCTCACCCCAGCGATGATACGGCCACGGCCATGGGGGCCCTCTCAGGTATGGGCTTAGGCTTCTTGCTGGAAGGCAAAGTCGTGGGCTTCTCCGCCGATGGCTTGTGGTGGAGGCGGGTGCTCCGCTTCCTCGTGGGCCTGATTTTGGTCGGCTTCTTCTACGTAGGGCTGAAGGCCGTCTTCCCTACGGAGGTTGCCCCCTCCCTCGCCCTGGCCTGGCGTGCCATTCGCTACGGCGTCGTGGGGGTGGTCGGCACCCTCGTGGCCCCTTGGATCTTTGTCAAAACCGCCCTGGCCGAAGCAAAAAGGTGAATTTGACAAAAATGGCAAATTGTGCTATCTTTATAACCAGAACGGCAGGTTTCTGTGTTGGGGATCACTTAATTGATGTACCGCCAGGGCTTTTTGTCCGCTCTGGCGGTTTTTGTTTTAGTACGCTCGTGGTGTTCGATTCCTTAATCAGGCATCGAGCTTCGAGAATAAAGCGAAAGAAGCAAGGAGGTATCAAAGGATCATGGAGAGAGTTACTGGCACGGTCAAGTGGTTCAGTCGCGTGAAAGGCTACGGCTTCATCCAGCCCGATGGTGAGAACCAGGAGGACGTCTTCGTGCACTTCTCGGCGCTTGAGGGCACGGGGTTCCGCAACCTGGATGAGGGCGAGAGGGTGGAGTTCTCTGTCGAGGACAATCCCAAGGGCCCTCAGGCTGTTAATGTAGTCAAGCTTGGCGTTGGGTCTTGATGGCGACAACGCCAACTTCGTAGCCGGGCCTTCAAGGCCTGACTGGGCGCGGTAACCGAGACCCCCGACGCAGGTTATGCCTCGTCGGGGTCTTTCTTTGACCTATCATTATTGGAGAATTTGGGAACTGGAGTGCAGGCGCAAGCCTGCGGACTTGCGTCCACACTCCAGCTGGTTTTCCCGTCTACTGATTATCATTAAATCTGGAGTGTGAAATATGGCAAACAAATTACGTATCATTCCCCTGGGAGGACTGGGGGAAGTGGGCAAAAACATGATGGTTTTGGAATATGGCAAAAACATCATCATCATTGACGCGGGGATTATGTTCCCTGAGAACGATATGCTGGGCATTGACTTCATCATCCCTGACTTCAACTATCTGGCTGACAAGAAGGACATGGTGCGGGGCATTATCATCACCCACGGCCACGAGGACCACGTGGGTGGCCTTCCCTACTTGCTTCAAGAGATCAAGGCTCCTATCTACGCCACCAAGCTGACCCGTGGCCTGGCGGAGGTGAAGCTGAAAGAGAATCACCTATTGGACGAGGCGGAGCTGAATACCATCCAGGCTGGCGATAGCATAGCCCTGGGGCCTTTCCGCATCGAGTTCTTCCACGTCTGCCACAGCATCCCCGACGGGGTTGGGTTGGCCGTCGAGACGCCCGTGGGCCTGGTGGTCCACTCCGGCGACTTCAAGTTTGACTACACGCCGGTGGACGGCAAGCCCCCCGATTTCGCCAAGCTGGCTGAGTTGGGAGGACGAGGTGTCCTGGCGCTGCTGTCCGACAGCACCAACGCCGAGCAGGCAGGGTTCACCCCCTCGGAGAGGGCTATTGACGGCGCCTTCGACCAGGTTTTCCAGCGGGCGGAGGGACGCATCATCGTAGGCACTTTTGCCTCCCTGATCTCCCGTATTCAACAGGTGGTCAACTGTGCTATTCGCCACGAGCGCAAGGTGGCCATCACCGGCTACAGCATGGTCGAGAACGTGCGCATGGCTCAGGAGTTGGGATACCTGTCCATCCCGCCAGGTGTCCTGATCGAGTTAGGTGATGTTGACAAGCTGCCCCACCACAAGGTGGTCATCATAGCCACGGGCACTCAAGGCGAACCCTCCTCGGCCCTGGCTCGCATGTCCGTCGGCCGGCACCGCCGGATCAAGGTCGTTTCCGGCGATACGATCGTCATCTCGGCCCACGCTATCCCAGGCAACGAGGAGATGATCAACCGCACCGTCAACCGCCTCTTCCAGCAAGGGGCCAACGTGGTCTACGAAAAAATCGCCCCGGTGCACGTCTCAGGCCACGCGAACCAGGAAGACCAGAAGCTGCTCATCCACCTGATCAAACCTGAGTACTTCGTGCCCATTCACGGAGAGCTACGCCACCTGATCCAGCACGCTCGGATCGCCCAGGAAATGGGCGTCCCTGCCGCCAACACCATGGTCGTGGAGAATGGCTACGTCCTGGAGTTCGATGGCGAGAGCGGTCGCATCGGCGAGCGGATACCTGGCGGTTACGTCTTCGTTGACGGATCGGGGGTGGGCGACATCGGCCCAGTCGTGATGCGCGATCGGGAGATCCTGGCCAGCGACGGGTTCGTGGTAGCGGTGATCAAGCTGGATGAGAAGACAGGCCAGCCTGCTGGGCGGCCGGAGATCGTCTCACGTGGCTTCGTCTACGTGCGGGAATCGGTGGAGCTTATCGAGCGAGCTGAGGACAAGATCCTGGAAGTTATCGAGAAGAGCGACGGCGGGCGAGCGGGCCTTAGCGACAGAGTGCGAGATGAGTTGGGCAAGTTGCTTTACGACGAGACCAAGCGCCGCCCCATGATCATGCCGGTGATTCTGGAGGTGTAGCGAGCGAGAGAAAGTGTTGCGTGACGGAAGCGCGCCCTGTCAAGTTAGACAGTGGCGCGCTTTTGTGTTATAATCCGGATTATCGCGCCATATTTGGCATCTGTTCAAGCCCTGCGAGAGCGATCGGGAGTTGATCGTTGGGCCTCAGGTGTCTGGGGTAAGGATTTCGCATTGAAACGTCCACTCTTAAAACATCTGGTGTCCATTGCGCTCGTTCTTCTCCTGAGTGCAATGCTGGTCAGCGTCGTCTACGCAGGCATCACCAGCAACGAGCACATGAGCGATACCCCTCATGGGCTTCCAGTGACCCAGTTCCCCTCAGGGACGACTGTCGTCTACGTGGTCTTCGATTACACCGACATGCAGAACGAGGAGATCACCATAAAGGTCTGGAGCCCGATCGGGGAGCTCCTCTTCGAGCAGATTCAGGCTTACTCCGGCTCGGATGCGGAGTCTATCGAGGTCACGGGGCCAGCAGGAGGAGCTTTTCCTGATGGCCGGTATGTCACCAACTTCTACCGAGGCATTCTTATCTACAAGACTCTCATCTGGGACGTTGGTGAAATGACAACCCCCACCCCCACACCGACGAATACACCTACGCCGACATCTACGACCACGCCGGCGCCGGCGGTAACTGTCTCCCCAGCGGAGGGCTACGCTGGCCAGGAGTTCACCTTCACTGGCTCGTATTTCACTCCCAATGGCCTGGTGCATGAGGGTTTTAACGATCCCAACGAGGAATACTATTACCTTGACTCCTTTTACGCCGACTCGTCCGGAGGGTTTGTGCGGACCATTGCCTCGGCGGGGGGCTGGCTCTGGGGGGTCTATACCTACATAGCTTTTGACTCTGCCAGGGGCTACAACACCACCGTGGAGTTCGAAATCATCGAGCCACCGCCGACAGCAACGCCCACTACGACTGCAACTGCTACCCCGACCGGCACACCCACGCCAACAACAACCGCATCTCCGAGCTACGAAGTCTACCTGCCGATAATCGTGAGGCACCATTGAGGATCATGAACGCTACCGCCACGCTGATGCTCAAGGCCCTCTACGACCGTCAGCTTTTTGAGAAGATGCCGAAATTGGTCCCCATATTTTAAGACTCAGGCCGTATCTAAAATGGCATTTTTACGTTATAATAAGTAGGAAACCCTGATTATTGATTGACTTGTAATGGCAAGGCATTTACAATCCTTATCGCCTTGCTCTTCATCCCCGTCGGCCCGAGGAGGGCGGTGATGCCGGCTTTGAAAGTATACCTCTTTGGCTCCCCTACCATCACCTGCGATGATGTTCCGCTCCCTATCGCCTCCCAGAAAGCCCAGGCTCTGTTCTACTACCTGATCTTCAACCGCCAGGCTCATTCCCGAGAGAAGCTGGCCAATCTGTTCTGGGGAGAGACCAGCGAACGCCAGGCCAAAGGTAGTCTGCGCAACACCCTCTATGAATTGCGTCGTGTCCTGGCGCCAGGCGACGGCCCCGCCGAGGATTACATCCTGACCGAAAGCAACACCCTCTGCTTTAACCCTGAGGCCGATTGCTGGCTGGACGCGGAGGAGTTTGAGCGGCTGCTAGATAAAAAGGGCGCTTCTGAACGGGTTAGGATGGACAACTGGAGTAAAGCGGTAGAGCTGTATCGGGGCGATTTCCTCGAGGGTTTCATCGTCAGAAATAGCTACGAATTCGAGGATTGGGTCTTTTTCGAGCGGGAGAGGTTACAGAGACGATTCCTGGAGGCTCTTACAGGGCTGAGCGATTACTGCAGCAGGCAGGGCGAATACGAGAAGGCCATCGCCTACGCCATTCAAATACTCAGCCGCGATGACCTTCAGGAAAACATTCACCGCCGACTTATGCGCCTCTACTACGCGGCCGGCAATCGCAGCGCGGCCCTGCACCAGTACGAAATATGCAAGGAGGTCACGAAGCGGGAATTAGGCGTTGCCCCATTGGCCGAGACCACCACTCTTTATGAGCGGATACTCCGTCAGGAGTTGGTGGAACCGCCAGCCAGGGAAACGGAAGCGCCGAGTATTGAAATCCAGTGGCAACCTCGCCCATCGCCGCTGCGCCCGTGGCCGAAGCCGGAGTATTTGAGCTCTAGCCTGGTCGGTAGAGACAAGGAATACGCCCGCTTGATCGGCTATCTGGAGGCCGCCAGCCAGGGCAGGGGGCAACTGGTCATCATTGATGGCGAGGTCGGCATTGGCAAGACCCGGCTGGTACAGGAGTTGCTCGATCAGGCTGAATCCGACTTTCACCTGTTGATAGGCCGCTGCTACGAGTCCGAAGTGGCGCTGCCTTATCAGCCGTTGGTCGAGGCTCTGCGAGGCTATCTGCCAACCCTGGATTTGAGCAGGCTTCAGGTATCCCGCCTCTGGCTAAGAGAAGTGAGCAAGTTGCTCCCAGAGCTGAGCGAGGCCCTGCCGGACCTCCCCAATAATGTTCCCTTAAACACCGATACGGAACGCAGTCGCCTCTTCGAGGGAGTGGTGCAGTTTTTAGTTGCTCTCTCTCACCAACGTCCTCTGGTCCTCTTTATTGATGACCTCCACTGGGCCGATCAAGCAACCCTCGCCCTTCTCCAGTACCTGGCTCGCCACGTCACCAGGGAGAGGATCCTGCTCATAGGTGCTTATCGCACTGAGGATCTCAACGAGCCGCTGACGAACGCCATGCGCAGCCTCAAGCAGGAAGGCGTTCTTTCACGGATCACCCTGCGTCGCCTCACTCTTGAGGATGTGACTACGCTGATCAGGGAGATGGCAGGCATGGAAAGCGGGGGCGAGAAATTCAGTCGCCGACTGCATCAGGAGACGGAGGGCAACCCCTTCTTCATCTCCGAGGTCATCCGTTCCCTCTTCGAGGAAGGCGTTTTATACCAAGATGAGCACGGCTGGAGCACGGACCTCAAGGATTTTGCCACCAGCTATGCCCAAATACTGATTCCTCCCAGTGTGCGTGACGTCATTCAAGCTCGCCTCAACCGTCTTGATGAGACAAGCTACCAGGTGCTGGAGACAGCCGCAGTTTTTCGCCAGCAGTTCTACTTTGTCACCGTCCAGAGAGCCTGTGACAAAAGAGAGGACGAAGCTCTGGATGCCTTCGACAGGTTGTTGAGTGCCCAGTTGATCAAAGAGGTCGAGGTAGGCATCAAGGGCAGCAGCTATAACTTCGATCATGATAAGATCAGGGAAGTGGCTTATCAGCGGATGAGCGGGGCCAGGCGACAGCAAGTGCATCGGCGAGTGGGCGAAGCTCTGGAGATAGAATACCGTAATCGCCTCGACGAGGTGGTCAGCCAATTGGCCCACCACTTCGCAGCGGGAGGGGATAGGGAAAAAGCGCTGAGATATTCCATCAAGGCTGGTGACAGGGCCAGAGAACTCTACGCCAATGAAGAAGCCATTGCTTATTATCAGAGAGCGCTGGAACTCGCGGAGAGCGAGGAGGAGCTGGCAACCATATACGAGGGATTGGGCGATGTTTATGCCCTGGTGGGAAAACACCAGCAAGCGATAGAGGGCTACAAAGCGGTGCTGGACAGCGCAGGCGAGGGGCTGAACAAAAGGCAGGTAGCTGAGATTCATCGCAAAATGGGCAGAGTCTGTGAGAGGAACGGGGGGCGCGATCTGGCTCTGGAGCATTTTATCGCCGGCAGGCAGATTCTTGAATCCGACGACCCCTCACTAGAGATGGTCAGGCTGGATAGTGGCATGGCGTTTTTGAATATTCGCCAGGGGCAATACGAAGAGGCCATCAGACTCTGCCAACGAAGCCTTGACATGTTAGAGAAACTGCCTGAGAACGTGGACAGCCGGAAGGAGAGGGCGAGAATATATAACAACCTGGGATCTATTTACCTGAATTGGAGCGATTATCCCCGCGCCACCGAGCATTTCGAGAAGAGCCTTGTCATAAGAATAGAAAACAGGGACACTCACGGCACTGCCATTCTTTACAACAACCTCGGGGTGGTCTATGAGCGCCAAGGCAACTATGACAAAGCCTTTGAATACCATCGCCAAAGCTTCGAATTAGAGAAGGAAATAGGGGACATCTATGGGCTGGCCATATCCCACACCAATCTGGGGCTGATTTTCTCCCGCAGGGAAGATTACTCTCAGGCTCTTAATCACCTGGAAGAAGCGGCGGGTATTTGTGGGGATATCGAGTGCGAATGGCTTCTGCCAGAAACTTATCGGATCATGTCTGAGGTTCGCCTGGCCCTCGGCGAGGTAACAGAGGCCCTGGAACTTGGTCAGGCTTCTCTTGAAATGGCCCACAAGACCGGCGACAAAGTCTTCGAAGGAGTGGCGCACCGGGTGCTGGGAAAAGTTACGGCCCTCGGATGCCAGCAGTGGGAAGAAGGGGAAAGGCATTTCTCAGAGAGCATAGATATATTGAAGGCTTTGGGAAACGAACACGAACTCGGCAAGAGTTATTACGAATTTGGACTGGTTTTGATAGACAAAGGAGAGGTGGACCGGGCGCGGGAACACCTCTCTCAGGCCATTGAAATCTTCGAGAGAACAGGGGCCACTGGGAGACTCGAAAAGGCCAAGATCGCGTACCGCCAGCTTTGACGGTTTCCCCATTGAACCTCTCCCCTGGCATTGATCCTCCCCATAATCCTCCAAGCTCTAACCCCCTAACACTTGCTCGTCAATTTGACAACGAATTTTGGGATCAAACGAATGGGGGCGCTTCGGCACGAATTTGTTTAATTCTTGAATTCGCTGTCAAATGACGGAATCTTAAGGAACTTTGACGTTTCCCTGACGCTTTTCTAACGGATAATTGACGCCTATTTGGTATACTGCTGTTGAAAGTTGACAGCAGTTTTTTTATTAACTGCGGAAAGGAGAAAACTATGTCGCTTCAGCAACGAAAGTATGTGTCGTTCTTTATCCGCATTTGGGAAGAGCCGCGGGAGATGGAGGACGAGAATCCTGAGTGGCGCGGCAGTGTCGAGAACGTCCAAACAGGGCAGAAGAATTACTTCAAGGGCATGGAAAATCTGGTTGGTTTTATCAACGAACAGTGTAACGGTTTTGGCATCTCTTGGAACAGAAGGAGATACATCGCCTGAGGTCAGAGGGGTGCCAAGGCGAGGCCATTCACAAAAAGGAGGTAACGAAAATGAAAAAAACACTTTGGTGCATCTTAAGTCTGGCGCTGATTCTCGGTCTCTTGTTAAGCCTCAATCTGGCCGAGGGCCTGGCTCCTTTTAAGAATGTCGGGATCATCAAGGGTGACGCCTCGAGCGCGGGGATTATCAAGGGTGACTCTGCTCCTAGCGCGGGAATCATCAAGGGCGA
>CAYNWI010000068.1:8799-10895 GCA_964400825.1 uncultured Anaerolineae bacterium
ATCATCAAGGGCGATCTGGCGACCCTTGTTTAGAATCGCAGTAACTTACTCACTTGATACATCGGAGTACCCCAGCGGTCTAAATGAGTCATACTCCCAGTGACCCTCGAAGCAGTGCCGCTTAGGGCTCAACCCCAGGGGTTCCCGGCCTATTGCGTGAGTAATTACGAATTGTGGCTGAAACTAAGCCGCTGATTATTAAACTAAATCAAAAAAAGTCAATCAAAAAGGAGGCTCGAAAATGAATAAGAAGCGTTGGTCTGTGTTGGGCATGGCACTGGGAGTTTTGGTGCTAGGAATATTGGTGGGCTTGATGACGGTCGGCACTGTGGCAGCCGACCCGACGCCCGGAGTGAAGATCCAGATCCCTCGCATAGACGTGGGAGATGTGCTGGGAACTGGTGACTGGGAGACCTGGATTCAGGTGCAGAACGTGAGCATAGACGATACTGATACCGGGGCGATCTTTTTAGGATGGGGGGACTACTCTGGACTTTGTCCCACCAATGATCCCGGGGTCGTCGTCCACTATTGCCAATTGATCCGGGGAAACGCCATCTGGACTTTGAGAACCCAACTCGCCACCGATACCAAGTCGGCCATCATCTACACGGTCAGAGCGGATGCGTTCATGCAGGCTTGCTCCGACGCGGAATTGACCGAGCATAATACCGACATGTGGAGAGAATGGCTGAAGGAGTGGGAGTTTGGTACAGGCATGGATATCACCAAGGATCCGGCTGTCCCGATGACATGGGGGCCAGCCCAAGGCGAAGAAGTAGCCGTCACGGCGACCCGCTATGGGCCTAATGACTACGGCACCTTTGTCTCCAGCACCTACACTGGAATCTCCGAGGAGATGGAGGGGAAGAATGCACCAGACACTCCTCCGTACGAATACTATGCTCCCTATGTTATGAAGGGCTACAACGGACTGGACACGGAGCTGACTATCCAGAACTCAGGAACTGCATGTACCTCGGTGTGGATAGACTACATGGAGCAAGGAAGCTGCGCCATCGTCTATAAACAGCACATCGAACAGTTGGCGCCAGGTGAGGCCATACGGCTGAAGGTTCCATGTTACACAGGTCAGATTCCATGTGGCTGGCTGGGATCGGCCCACATCTCGGCCGAGCAGCCCCTGGGCATCATCGTGGACGAAACGAGCTTTGACGTACCTTGCATGGGCGTGGATCGGGGTACTTTGCTGACCCATCGCGCTCGGCCCAAAGCTGAGCTCAGAGCCGGAGAGGTCATCACGGACACGAAAGTCTACGCTGATCTCATCTTCCGCGAGTGGAGCGGCTGGGATGCCAGCATTCAGGTGCAGAACCTGAGCCGCACGGGCCAGCATACCTTCGTGACCGTGGATTTCATGGACAACAGCGGCGACGAGATCCTTTTCCTCGCTGACTGGGTCTGCCCTACGGGTTCCACTACCTTCTACCTGCCGATAGTAACCGACCTTCTCCCCGGCTACGTAGGGGCAGCCGAGATTCAATCACACGGTCAGATAGACTATCCGGGCGGAGAGACGCCTGCCCAGCCCATCTTCGCCGTGGTAGACCTGAAGAAGCCGGACGACCCCCGCACGCCGGAGATGGATGCGCAAGGAGGGAGCTACAACGCCCATCCTTACTCCCAAAAGGAGTGGGTAAGCCAGATAGCCCTTCCCTTCATGGCTAAAGACGCTACTGACATGTACACCCCGTGGACCTCGCTGATTGCCATCCGCAACAACTCCAACTGCAACAAGATCAGGCCTGAGATCCACTTCAAAGACGAAACCGGGACGGTTGTATGCAAGCTCCAGAGCTTCTGGCTAAGGCCTAAGCAAGTCAAGATGTTTGACCTTGACAACATCGGCTGCTTGTACCCAGGCTATATCGGCGCGGCCAAGGTGTACGTTGACGAGTTCGAGCAGCTCTGCGATGTGGACAGCGATGGTCACGTGGACAACGAGCCCCTCATGCCTTCCGTGATAGTAGTAGAGAGGGGCATCCTCGGCCTCAGTTATGGGGGTGGGGGCGTCACCGCTCTCGCCGACACTTGGGGCGATGTCACCAGCATCTACGAGGGCATCCCGTACGCTA
>CAYNWI010000069.1:0-10831 GCA_964400825.1 uncultured Anaerolineae bacterium
CAGACTAACACCCGCTGGGGCCGATGTGGCTACCTTATTTCTTGAGGTTAGTCAAGCCTCTCGGAAGGAGTAACTAGAATGCTCAATAGATTCAGTTTTGTCACACTGCTTATCTTCCTGGTAGCCTTGACCGTAGCGACTGGCTGCAGTCCGCAGCAGCAAGAAGTAAAGGCAACTATTGACGACGCGGGCCGCGAGATGCAGCTCAAGAAGGGCCAAACCCTGGTCGTCACCCTGGAGGGCAATCCGACCACGGGCTATTCGTGGGAGGTGGCGGAGCCTCTCGACGAGCAGGTACTGCGGCTGACAGGCGAACCGGAGTTCAAGGCGGAATCCGAAGCTCTCGGGGCTGGAGGGGTGCAGATCCTCCGCTTCGAGGCGGTGAACGCGGGTACGATGACTCTTAAGCTGGTCTATCACCGCCCCTGGGAAGAGGGCGTGGAACCGCTGGAGACTTACTCACTCCAGGTCGTGGTGCGTTAGCCCGAAGCACGCTGGCAGAGGCCCAGGAAGTAAGATCGGCAGTAGAGGCAAGGTTACCTTGCCCCTGCTGAAAAACCCTGCCCCTACTATAGAGTGACCGCGCCTGTCACTCGCTCGACCAACGCGCCATTTTTATATCAAGAATACAGGCCCCCAAGACAGGGCTGGCGAGGAGCCCCGGTTGGGGCCAAAAATTGCCAGGGAAAGGAAAGGTTATGTCACCTCAAACGCTTGACAAGGAGTTGCAGCCGGCTGAGCCGGCCAGGCGCTCCAAGATGCTGGATACGTTGTACGCCGCCCAGGAGCAGTACGGCTATCTGAGCGAGGAAGCTCTACGGCACGTGGCCGACCAGCTAAGCTTGTCGCTCCAGGATACCTTCTCTACAGCCAGCTTCTATTCCCTCTACCACCTGAAGCCCACCGGGCAATACGTCATCCAGGTCTGCGAGGGCCTGGTCTGCTTCCTGGGGGACGGCGCCGAACGTCTGGTGGATTATCTCCGCAAGAAGCTGGGCATCGAAGTGGGCGAGACCACCTCCGACGGGAAGTTCACCCTGGAGACGGTGCAATGTCTGGCCGCCTGCGAGACCTCGCCCGCCATGCGGATAAACGACGAACTCTACGACAATCTGACCGAGGCAAAGGTAGACGCCATCCTCGATCGGTTAGCAAGGGGGTAAAAACCAAGATGGAAAAGGTACTTTCGAAGAACGTTGGCATCCCTCATGTGCAGCGCATTGACGTTTACATCGCTCAGGGGGGCTATCAGGCGGCGCGCAAGGCCCTGCTGGAGCTGAAGCCTCAGGAGCTCATCGAGATGGTCAAGAAGTCGGGCCTGCAGGGCAGGGGTGGGGCGGGATTCCCCACCGGGCTCAAGTGGGACTTTATGCCCAAGGACCCCGACATCACCAGGTATCTGTGCATCAACTTCGACGAGGGCGAGCCGGGCACTTTCAAAGACCGCTACCTGGTGGAGAATGACCCTCATCAGGTTCTCGAAGGGGCCATCATCGCTGCTTACGCCGGCGGCGCAAGTAGAGCCTACGTCTACACCCGAGGCGAGTTCTCCCTGGGCATAGAGCGTTGGGAAAAGGCCATCGCCGAAGCTTATGAGCATGGTCTCCTGGGCGATGACATCCTGGGCACAGAATTCAGTCTGGACGTGTCCGTGCACCGCGGGGCAGGGGCCTACGTCTGCGGCGAGGAGACGGCTCTGATGGAGTCGGTGGAGGGCAAAAGGGGCGAGCCCAGGCTGAAGCCGCCCTTCCCCACCCAGGCCGGCCTCTTCGGCCAGCCGACCCTCATCAACAACGTGGAGACCCTGGCCTGTGTGCCCCACATCGTCCTCAGGGGAGCGGAGTGGTTCGCTCAAATCGGCACCGAGAAGAGCAAGGGACCGAAATTGTTTTGCGTCAGCGGCCACGTGGAGAAGCCCGGCAACTACGAGCTGCCGATGGGGATCACTCTGCGGGAGATAATCTACGAGCACGCCGGGGGGATCAAGGGTGGCCGAAAGCTCAAGGCGGTTATCCCTGGCGGTACTTCCACCCCCATGCTCACCCCAGAGCATCTGGACGTGCCGATGGCTTTCGAGACCCTGCCGAAGGTGGGCTCCATGCTTGGCACAGGGGCGGTCATCGTCATGGACGAGACCACCTGCATAGTAAATGCCGTGCTGCACATGGCCAGGTTCTACGCTCATGAATCCTGCGGCAAATGCGTTCCCTGCCGGATTGGTACCCACATGATGCTCAAAATCCTGGAGGGGATCGAAGCCGGCGAGGGAAAAGATGGAGACATCGAGCTGCTACTGGGCATCTGCGAGAATATGCTTGGCAATACCTTCTGCCCGCTGGGGGATGCCGCCATTAGTCCGGTGGCCAGCAGTATCAAGCACTTCAGGGACGAGTACGAATACCACATCAGGGAAAGAAAGTGCCTGGTGTAGAAAAGGAGAACAATCACATGGCTGAAATCACACTCACCATTGATGGGAAAAAAGTCAAGGGAGAGCAGGGAGATACCATCCTCGAGGTGTGCCAGAAGAATGGAATTGATGTCCCAACGCTGTGCTACCATCCCGCCTTGCCGCCCGAAGGTATCTGCCGCGTGTGCCTGGTGGAAGTAAGCGGACAGCGCACCTTGCAGCCGTCGTGCGTTTTCAAAGCGGCCGAGGGAATGGAGGTGAAGACCCACTCGCCCCAGGTGATAGAGGCACGCCGCTTTATGGTCGAGCTGCTCCTCTCCGACCACCCGCTCGATTGCATGACCTGCGAGATGAACGGCAATTGCAAGCTCCAGGGCCTGGCCTACGAGCTGGGGATCAAAGAGACCCGCTTCCCTGCGGTGAGGCACGCCTACCCCATTGA
Source organism: uncultured Anaerolineae bacterium (assembly GCA_964400825.1). Lineage (GTDB taxonomy): Bacteria > Chloroflexota > Anaerolineae > VGOG01 > VGOG01 > CAYNWI01. Next base: position 2,853 of record CAYNWI010000069.1, read on the forward strand.
CGACTCGAACCCCTTCATCGAGCGCGACTACAACAAGTGCATCCTCTGCCGCCTGTGTGTGCGGGCCTGCGACTACATGAACGGCGTGGAGGCCATCGGCGTCCTCTGGCGCGGCTTCGACAGCAAGATCGGCACGGCCCTCGACGCCGGCCTGCAAGATTCGACCTGCGAGTTCTGCGGGATGTGCGTGGAGGTCTGCCCCACCGGCGCGCTGATCCCCATCGAACGCCAGGGCCAGGGGCGCGAGTGGGAGTTCAGGCACGTGCAGACCATCTGCCCCTACTGCGGCATGGGCTGCCAACTCGACCTGAACATCAAGGACAATCGCATCGTCCAGGTGCAATCGGTGTGGGACGGGCCGTCCAACCACGGTTGGACCTGTGTCAAAGGGCGCTTCGGCCTCGACTTCACCCACCACCCCGACCGGCTGACCAGGCCGCTGATCAAGAAGGACGGCCAGTTCGTCGAGGCCACCTGGGACGAGGCCCTGCACCTGGTGGCCAGCAAACTGGGTCAGATAAAAGAAAAGCATGGCAGCGACGCCATCGGGGTGCTCAGCTCCGCCAAGTGCACCAACGAGGAGAACTACGTCGTGCAGAAGTTCGCCCGGGCGGTGATAGGGACCAACAACATTGACCACTGCGCACGTCTCTGACACGCCCCCACCGTGACCGGTCTGGTCACAGCATTTGGTTCCGGGGCGATGACCAATTCCTTCGACGACATCGCCAACGATGCCCAGGTCTACTTCATCATCGGCTCCAATACCACGGAGAACCACCCGGTGCTGGGGATGCGCATCCGCCAGGCGGTCAAACAGCGGGGCGCCAGGCTCATCCTCTGCGACCCGCGCGATATCCCCATCGCCGAGTTCGCCACCCTCCACATCCGCCACCAGCCGGGCACCGACATCGCGCTGCTCAACGGCATCATGAACGTGCTGATAGTCGAGGAGCTTTACGACCAGGACTTCGTGGCGGAGCGCACCGAGAACTTCGAGGAGCTGAAGGAGGCGGTGCTCAAGTACCCGCCGGAGCGGGTGGCGGAGATCTGTGGCATAACTCCAGCGGAGATCGTCGAGGCGGCGCACCTTCTGGCCAAGAACCGTCCCGGCGCGCTGCTCTACGCCATGGGCATCACCCAGCACACCACCGGCCATCAGAACGTCCTCTCCACCGCCAACCTGCAGATGCTGCTGGGCAACATGGGTGTGCCCGGCGGCGGAGTGAACCCCCTGCGCGGCCAGAACAACGTCCAGGGCGCCTGCGACGTGGGCGCGCTGGTGAACGTCTATCCTGGCTACCAACAGGTTACCGACCCGGCGATGCGGGAGAAGTTCGAGAGGGCCTGGGGGGTGAAGCTCTCGCCTGAGGTCGGCACCACATTGGTGGAGATGATCAACGCCGCCGAGACGGGCGAAACCAAGGCTATGTACATCATGGGCGAGAACCCCATGCTCTCCGATCCCGACGCCAACCACGTGGAGAAGTGCCTGAAGAGCCTCGACTTCCTGGTAGTGCAGGACATCTTCCCCACCGAGACGGCCCAACTGGCCGACGTCGTGCTGCCGGGAGTGAGCTGGGCGGAGAAGGATGGCACCTTCACCAACTCCGAGCGGCGCATCCAGTTGGGGCACCAGGCGGTGGATCCGCCCGGCGAGGCCCGGCAGGACTGGTGGATCGTGGGCGAAGTGGCTCGGCGGCTGGGCTACGAGGGGCTCACCTACGGCTCTCCCAGCGAAATCATGGACGAGATCGCTTCGCTGACCCCCATCTACGGCGGCATCTCCCACGAACGGCTCGGCACCCAGGGGTTGCAGTGGCCTTGTCCCACCCCCGATCATCCTGGCACCCCGATACTGCACGTGGGCAAGTTCTCTCGTGGCCTGGGGCACTTCAGCGGAGTGGAGTGGCAGCCGCCGACGGAGGAGCCCGATGAGGAGTATCCTTTCATTCTGACCACTGCCCGCGTGCTCTATCACTGGCACACCGGCGTCCTCACTCGTCGCTCGAAGGGGCTGAATGCCATTTATCCAGAAGCGGTGGCGGAGCTCAACACCGAGGATGCGGCCGAGCTGGGCATCGCCGACGGGCAGATGATGAAGCTCACCTCGCGGCGCGGCGAAGTCACGACCAAGGTAGAAGTGAGCGACAAGATCAAGCGAGGCGTAGTCTTCATGCCCTGGCACTTCGTCGAGGCGGCGGCCAACAAGCTAACCATCGCCGCCCTCGACCCCACGGCCAAGATTCCGGAGTACAAAGTCTGCGCCGTGAAAGTAGAACCGGTGGAGTAGGGGCGCCGCGTTGCTGCGCTCTTTCCCCGCTTCCCTGCACAGCACCAAACCAAAAGGCCTCGCCACGTGTTTTGCACGGGCGAGGCCTTTGCTTTGCAGGAGAAGTATATGGTTCTTTTACCGCCCAAGCACCAGACGACTCGACTGAGCTTTCGGCTTGAGTTAGGGCCGAAGGCTATGTGACCTCCTGGTAGCTACCATGTCCGGACTTTCACTGGCTAGTAGACGACAGCTTTACAGGGCACACCAGCGGGTGTTTATGCCGCCTCCCGCTGTGTCCTTGTCATCTCTGCAGCCAGGATTAGCGCAGTATTCGGAAACCACGGGGGTCAGACAGCCGCCAGGTATTACCCACCTTTTGAGCAATTCCGGTTACCTGCACAGTTTGCCAGTTTATGTGGGCTTCGCTGGCTGAAAGATAGTCATCTCTGTTCAGTGGAACTATGATGCCTACAGGCCTTTCCCCCATTGGTCTGTTGATCCACTTCATCACGATAGAACGAGCACTTCCAACCTCAAGAGGATCGTCTTGTGACCTCAGACTTGTCACTAGTCCTTGGACATCCACAACTTTTGGCTCGAGAGTCCTCAGTATTTGCTCTGCTTGCTCCAAATACTCATAACTCACTGCACTCAAACGAATGGTTCCAGGGTCGATCACATCGCTCGATGGCTCTATCTTGGGAGACCACTGCACTCGGTATTCCAGCGGGAGTGCCTTGGGTTTGGACATCCTCACTATTGAAGCGCACATCTTGGAGTTGAATCCAGTCCCGTATCGGTCGACCAAGATCGATACGTCACTCTGCCTAGTCGCGTCCTGAGTGAACAAGAGTCCTCGAACCACCCGTTCCATAACCCTCCGGACAAACGGCAGGAGCATTATCTCTTGCTCCTCCGCCCAATCCGGATCAAGTGGAGGTTGCATCGCCTGAGTGTAGATGGTGGGCTTTCCGATGGGGGGTGACTCGATAGTGAAGCCGAAGCTCCCCGAAAACGTGTGGCCGAAGCGATAGCGCTCGATCACCTTCTTTCCTATGTTGAGCAGATTATCGAAATGGGGCCTAGGATCCTGGTCTGAACACGCAGCGTAGCCTATCAAGCCTTTAAGCTCGGATACTTGTTTCGCGGCCAGCTTCAATGTGATGGAATCCTCGTCTCCCGTTTCGAGATTGCGCATCTTCAGTACATCTCGGTCATAGAACTTTACTCTCTCCGCGACAAGCTGGGGCGGTAGATTCTCAACAGCGGATAGAATGTCAACAGCACCGGACAGATAATACCCAATGTCGGGCACACGTGGATCGGCAGGCAAGACGAGCTCCAGGGGATTACCATCAATGTCTGTGGAACCCCTGAAGACGAGCCAGCGAGGTGGTAACTCAACACGTTCCCAGCCAGTCAGCGTGAGGTACTCCACCAGACTCCCGAACTCAAGAGGGCGGATCAGGGTGCCAGTCAGTGGGGTGCCCATACTCAAATCTTCTCCCCGGACTTAACCTTCCTTAATAGCTCCATCACAGCGTCAGGCGTGAACGCCTGAGTGCGTGGGATTCGAATCCTGACGCTGCTCATATTGTCGGAAGGGGGATCATTGATGTGTGCCCAATAACAGCACTTCTTTAGCAATAGTTGGTCTTCGTCCAGTGCGAGCCACTCTCCGGGGTCCTCGGGAAGACGAAACAGAATGAGTATAATGGGAGTGGCTCCATCCCATCTAGCGAGTTTATTGTAAGCCTCAACTTTCATGTCGTAGACCACATCATCAGGCTCAAGTACACTGGTCGTAGTTGCCTTCAGCTGACAAGCGATTGGCTGACCCATCGGCATATAGGTGCCGTTGGGAAGCACTCTTACACCCTGTATGAAGGCATCTGTTCCGTATTCACGCCTTTTGAGTGTAAATGTAGCTCCAGCCCTTGCGACGACTGCACTGGCGTATGCCTCATGCAGATCCTCCATCATGTGATCGAGAGGTATTGCCATAGCCAACTTGCTCCTACGACAGTTGTATTATAGCACATACAGAACATTTGTTCAAAACACTGACAGCCCAACTATCGATTCCAGGACAATCTTGGGATATAACACGCATGAATGGAGTATTATGCGACAACCGTTGCTGGCTGCTCACAACGTAGTATATCGCAAACTGCTCCACAGGTCAAATTGGAGGAGAGGCAATGGAAAACCGCCCCGTTTTCTTCACCTCGACCGGTGCTGGTGGGCGAAAAATGCGGGGCGGCGTGCTGAGCCTTGCCCTGGTCGGGCTTTCACTGGCAAGCAATGCCACGCTCTGCCGTTTCGGCTGATCTTACGCCGAAACCCGTGACGCCCGGCTGTGACCCCCGCCTGCAAGTGACAACGGAAGCATAATGCGCCTAATACACCTCGTCGTGTGTACCAATGTCAAGCAACACAATGACTTCGCCACCACTGGCGGGATTCCGTTCAATCGAAAACACAATCCGGCAATCGTATCCACAGCCACAGGCGCGCAAGCCTTCAAGCGTCCCGCTCAACTTGTGCGTACCCAGTGATGCCGCAAAAACGTCTTCCTGCATTTGCCTCAAGGTATCCTCGATGCGTTTCTGCAACCTTGCATTGCGCCCAACGAACTTGCGAAAAGCACGCTTGAACTTTGGCGTTAAAACCAGCTCTCGTCTCATTCTTGGTCTTCCAACGATTGCCGGAGTTCAGTAACCACCGCCTGTGCTGATTGTGGCTCGAGTTGTCCACTGCGAAAGGCCGCCAAAGATTCCTGGGCATCGCGGGCAATTTCGCGGCGTCGAGTTTCAGTACGCCAGCCACGAATCAGATCAATGAGCATCTCTTGCTGTTCGGCCGGAAATTGCCTGATCGTCTCTATCACTTGCTCAAACGTCATAGCCATTGGATTATTCCCTTTCTTCACATACTCCCTTTACCCCCGCACAGACCTGTGCTAAGCTTGTCGAAGCATCCCAGCGTGTGGTTTTCCCGCGCGGGCTCTTCATCGGTGCTGCCGTGGATGGTGGCTCGCCCTGATTATACCCCAACAGCGGCGTTTGCACAAATGCAAGCCGCCCCGCTTTCTTCACCTCGGCCGGTGCCGGCGGGCGAAGAATTCAGATCTCCAGACCCTCAAAGAGACTCTCCACATCATCAGAACTTTCGAGATTGCGTCGCGTCCTAGCATCCTCCAACGCCTTCCTTGTTAGTTCATTTGGAATCTTGACGCTAAAGGGCAACCCGCGCTGAAGATCAACCTGCTTATAGAACAATGTGATGGCTTGCGAGGTGGTCAGCCCAAGCTCTCCAAATATCTGCTCTGCATTGCGTTTGAGTGCGGGGTCAATCCTTGCCGAAATTACTGCGGTCTTAGCCATAGCCATCTCCTTTCTTTGTACTGCTAACGTACACACATTATACTACAAAGAAGCCGTTTGCACAAATACATACCACCCCGCTTTCTCCGCTCGCGGGGCGGGGTCCTCAGCTTCGTTGTACCCTACCTTCTTCTCGATCTCCGCCAACTCGCCAGGAACAGGAGGCCGATCACCAAAAGAGGGCCACCTGTGATCAGCATGGCCCAGCCCTTGTTGAACCCGGCGGTAACGTACGCCAATGTGCCCAGGGCGACGGCGCCGATCACCACCACCGTCCCCCTACGAGCGAGCCTACCGTAGAGGCGTCGGGCCTGACTAATAAGCGTTCTTGCTGGTGAAGGCGTTGAAGATGGTTTTGAGGATGATCTTGAAATCCAGGAAGAGGGACCAGTTCTCGATGTACCAGAGGTCGTACTTGGTTCTTTCGGCGATGGAGGTATCCCCCCGCAGGCCGTTGACCTGGGCCCAGCCGGTGAGACCGGCCTTCTCGCGGTGCCTATCCATGTAGCGGGGAATGCTCCGCTTGAACTGCTCGACGAAGACGGGGCGCTCAGGCCGCGGCCCCACCAGGCTCATCTCACCCAAGAGGACGTTGATAAACTGGGGCCATTCGTCAATGGAGAAGCGACGAATGAAGCCCCCCAACCGGGTGCGGCGTGGATCATCCTCGGTGGCCCAAACAGGGCCCGTCTCGGCCTCGGCGTCCGTCCGCATGGAGCGAAACTTCATCATCCAAAAAGGCCTGGCGTCCAGCCCCATGCGCACCTGGGCATAGAAGACGGGGCCCGGCGAGTCCAACTTGACAAGGGCGGCAACCAGCAGCATAAGGGGAGAAAGCACAACCAGACCAATGGCGCTGCCGATCAGGTCCACCGCCCTTTTCAGAGTCAGCCGCCAGCCCCTGAGGGCGACATCCCTGACAGTGAGGAGAGGCAGTCCCCCCAGGTCGCCGATGCTGACCTGGGCGGCCATGATCTGGAAGACGTCGGGATAAACCTTGATGCTCACTTTCCCCCGTTCGCAGAGGGAGATAATGGTCAGGATCTCCTCGTGAGAAGCCTCGGGCAGGGCGATGATGACCTCGTCAATGGAATGTTCATCAATGAGAGAGGGGAGATCACTGGTTCGGCCCAAAACGGGGATTCCCATGACATTTTCTATGTCGCCGCCATCTACGAAGCCCATCACCTCGTAGCCCAGGCCCGTCAGGTAGAGTATCTTCTGCAGGATCATCTGTCCCACCTCGCCCGTGCCCACGATGAGCACCCTGGCCCCGCCCAGGCCTCGGGCCTGCAAAGCCTGCTGCACCCGACCGTGAGCAAAGCGGCCTACGCCAGCCAGGACGATGGTCAATGCCCAGGCGTAGAGGATCATGCCCCGCGAGTAATCCAGCTCCAGAACGCTATTCTTGAACAGCAACGAGCTCAGGGCGATGGCCACGATGGTGCCCACCGAGACAGCACCGAAGAGGGAATACAATTCATCAATGGAGGAGAGGGCGCGGGGGCGATGATACAGGCGGTAAAAGAAAAAGACCAGCACCATAGCCAAGACCTGGACTACCATCGTCCCCAGATAGCTACGGAAAGGACCGATGTTCATGGGAGGAGCCGGCCACTTGATCCATTGGCGCAACCTGTAAGCCAGATAAAAGGCCCAGGCGATGGCCGAAACGTCGAGCATCACCAGGGAGATGGTAAAAAGCAATTTAGCCCTACTCTTCATCTCGTCGCCTCCGTAGAAGTCTTGGCCTGAGGGGAACCCTGCATCATCTCGCCCAACATGGCCAGGCTTCCCTGCAAGACAATGCCAGCAATGATCAGCCAGTGAAGCCAAAACGGGGTCGTGGCCGCGTAATGCTTGCGATAGAAGATGTCCATGGCGCGATAGAACTCGTAGCGAGCCCTGCGGCTGTGCCTGGTGGACGCCGCCTTGATGTGGAGCACCGTTACCTGAGGGTTGTAGTAAATCTTCCACCCAACTTTCCTGATCCGATAGGCCCAATCGAGGTCCTCGCCGTACAAGAAGAAACTCTCATCCAACAGTCCCACCTGGTAGATGGCTTCGGCCCGCACCAGCATGAAGGCTCCCATCACGGAGTCCACCTCGGTCAGCTCATCGGGATCGAGGTAGGTGAGATTGTAACGCCCGAAGCGGCGGCTTTTGGGAAAGAGTTTGCTCAGGCCCAGCATACGATAGAAAAATGCCTTCGGGGTGGGGAATCCACGGCGGCAGGCCAGGTCGAGGCTGCCATCCTCGCGGACCACTCTGGGCCCCGCCGCACCTGCCTCAGGATGGGCCTCCATAAAGTCCAGCAT
>CAYNWI010000070.1:0-10754 GCA_964400825.1 uncultured Anaerolineae bacterium
GATCAGTGTTTGAGAGCTGGAGTGCGGACACAAGTCCGTTCCCGCAGACTTGCGTCTGCACTCCAGCAAGTTTTGCAGCCTACTGCATTCTTACCACCACCAAAGCATCGCTCCAGAGCTTCTCCAGTTGGTAATAGCCCCGCACGGCGGGGGCGAAAACGTGAACGATAACATCGCCGTAATCCACCAGTACCCACCCCGACGATGAGTCCCCCTCGATGTGCAAAGGTCCGACGCCTTCTTCTTTTATCTTCTTGGTGATCTCATCTACAATGGCTTTGACCTGACGCTCGCTCTCCCCGCTGCAGATGACGAAGTAATCGGCCAGCAGGGAAATGGAACGTAAGTCCAATAAAATGACGTCGGAGCCCTTTTTGTCGGCGATGGCGTTGACTATTTTCTTGGCCAGTTCTAGTGATTGCAGCTTATTTCCTCCTCTTTTTTTGGTCAGATGGTCTGGCGGTCCTTGGTCGGATGGTCACTTGTCATGGCGAGCGGTTTGAATGACACTTGGCCCAGATGCGGGCCATTTCCTGGCGCATTTTGGCCCAGTGGGTGCCCCGCCAGTAGATCCGGCCGCACTCAGGACAGAGGCTGAAGTGCTCCTTGGTTCGGAATACGTAAGGTGGGACACGTCCTTTTACCGATGATTTCTCGACCTCCTGAAGGGGCGTGTTGCAAACTGGGCAGCGGGAGAAGGGCTGTTCGATTTCCAGATGCAGTTCGGAGATGACTTGTTGGAGCTGCTTTGCCAGCTTATCGCTCTCGACAAAGAGGCAGTTCAGCCCGCGCCGCCGCGTTAACTCTCTATCGCGGGTTAACAGGACTCGCCCTTGCGCACGGGCCAGGCGCACCAACTCGTGGTCATCCAGGTCAGGGAAGTAGGCCGTATCGTAGCCCAGGATTCGCAGCCACTTGGCCAGGCGACCCAGCATCCCGTCTAGCAGCAGCTTCATGTTTGGTCAGGTGGTCCTTGGTCATTCGTCATTGGTCATTTCCCTTTCTCTCTCCCTCATCTTCTGAGCGGCGGCCTCCTCTTGGTGATCGTAGCCCACGAGGTGCAAGATGCCATGGACGACCAATAGCTTTAATTCCTCCGCAATGGCATGATCCAGTTCCTGAGCCTGGGCCAGGGCCCGCTGGTAGGAAATCACCACGTCACCCAGGTAGGGAGGGCTTTCTGGAGCGCTCACAAAGTGCTCCTCAGTTCCCGCGCCAAAGGCGAGGACATCGGTGGGGGCATCCACGCCGCGGAATCGGCGATTCAGTTCGCGAATGGCTTCATCATCGGTTATGATCAGGCTCAGTTCTGTTTCCCCCGCCACCTCTTCCTGCCTCAGAACCTCGGCGGCCACGCGGCGAAGGCTTCCTTCGTCAACCTCAGCTCTGAAACGAGGGGCAATCTGGATGGCTATATTGGTCAGGTAATCAGGTGGTTCTTGGTTCTTCGTCATTGGTCATGCGCCGTTGGTCATTTTCATTCCCTTCCACTTTGGCTTCTTCAGGGTACTTGATGCGGGGATGAAATACGCCCTGCAGGATACTAGCGAAAGCGGCCCTGACCTGGTCCAAGTCGCGCAGGGTGAGGTCGCACTCGTCTAACTGTCTGTCCAACACCTTGCTGCCGATGACCTTGCGCACCAGTTCCTCGATTCCCTCGAGCGAATCGGGGCGCTCAGCCCGCACCGCAGCCTCGCAGCTATCAGCGAGCATGACGATGGCTATCTCTTTGGTCTGGGGCTTGGGGCCCGGATAGCGGAAATCCTCCTCGTTTACTTGATCGCCCTCGCTTTCGAGAGCTTGCCGGTAGAAGTAGGTGGCTAAGCTGGTCCCGTGATGTTGGGCGATGAAATCACGTACTTTCTGGGGCAAGTGATACTTCTTAGCCAAATCCAGGCCATCCTGGACGTGACTGATGATGATCTGGGCACTGGTGTGCGAATCGAGGCGTTCGTGAACGTTCACTCCCCCCATCTGATTGTCAACGAAGAAATAGGGCCGGGTGGTCTTGCCTATGTCATGGTAATAAGCCCCTACTCGGGCGAGCAGGGCATCGGCCCCGATGCGCCCCGCTGCCTCTTCCGCCATGTTGCTGACCAGGATGCTGTGATGGTAGGTGCCCGGCGCTTTGAGCAGGAGTTCACGCAGGAGAGGGTGGGTAGGGCGGGCTAACTCCATGAGCTGCAAAGAAGTGGTGATGTCGAACAAAGTGCCCAGCAGATAGAAGCCAGCCAGAGTTAAGCTGGCCGACAGTCCCCCGTTTACCAGGCTGAAGCCGGCCAGGGTCAAAAGCTGCACCGCGTCGTAGTCTAGTTTGGGCAGGCGGAAGGCGAGGATCACGGCCAGGTTGGCCAGGGCAACGTAGATCCCTGCCCAAAAGAAAGCATTCAACTTCTCGACCCTGCTCAGGCTGAGAGACGCAATCAGGCCTCCGACCAGAGCGTAGGTCGCCAGTTCCAGAGAGCCACCAGTTATGAAGCCTACGATCATGCTGAACAGGACTGTCGCCGTGATAGCCAACTGAGGACCCAGGAGCACTGTCAACAGCATGGACAGAGCAGCGGTGGGGAGGAGATATGACAGAATGGCCTGGTCGGACACCATCAGCCTGGCCGCCAGGATGAACAAGACCAGCAGGAAAAGCAGCAGGAGCATGCGAGGCCATCTGACCCAGTATTCCGGTCGAAAGCGGACCAGGTAGAGCCCCAAAACGATGGTGATCAGCAGCACGAAGATGATGGTGCTGACTACTCCCTGCCATTCGATCTCGGCCTGGCGCAGCCCCAGGGCACTGAGGGCTTCCACGTCGAGAGAGGTGACGATGTCCCCTTCTCGCAGGATGATCTCCCCCTTCGCGATAGTCTGGCTAACGGGCTTCACGCTTTCGCGGGCCAACTGCTTAGCTTCCTCAGTTTTCTCGGCGTTGTAAAAGCTGTTTGGTTTGATGAGGTCTCTCGCCAGCTCGCTGACAATCCCGGCCTGAACTTCGGAGAGATCGAGATCCACCAGGGTAGAGACCGTTCGCCTGGCCTGATCCAGTTGGCTCTCTCGGATCTCCTCGCTCATGGCTTCATCAACCACGGATACGGTCTCAGCTTGTACTGCTTGCCAATTCTCCTCGGAGAGGCTCAGTATCTGGTCAATGATCGCTGTTGGGAGACTGAGGTCGGGGATGGCTTCGATCCACTGCCTTTGTTGCTCTGGCCTGGCGTAGGAATCCTGGCGCACCGAGTCTATGTAATCCAGGATCTGGCGGGCTTTGGTCACCTGTTGGCGAGCCACCCGGGCATCAGGAGGATCATAGATGTCCTTCACTGCTGCCGCAGCCCTGTCTTTGGCCTCCTCGGTTAAGGTCTGGCTGGCGTAAGTGATCTCGCGGGGCGCGCGGATATCCGAGTCGCTGACGTCCCCCTCGTCCAGGATGATTCGACCCACAGGCATGAATTCAAAGATCAGGATGCTGCTTACTACCAGGACGAAGAGCAGGCCAGAGAGGATGGCTCGTAGCACTATCCACCAGGTGGCACCTTTTTTGTCAGACATTGACCTGCGCAGGTCAACTTTGTTGGTAGCAACAGCCGACACTTTACGCCCTCTTTCAGGGAGCTGATACTTTCAATAGCAGAGGCGGCTCCCATACCGCCGGTTCGTGGGCGTGGGAGCCCGCGCTGCTCAGAATTTGGATCTACTGAAGCTGATACCTTCAACAACGCAGGGGGAGCACCTGAGGCGCTCCCCCTTGTTAACGTATCTCTAAAGCGAATCCATGGGATTAGCGAAAGACCACACGAAGATACCATCACGACGGGAGGCGCTTTCACGTCCTGCCAATCAAGAGCTCCTTCACCACCTGGCTGACGAGCTTACCGTCGGCCTTGCCCTGCATCAGAGGCATCAACTGACGCATAACCTGGCCCATCTGAGCCGGGCTGGTGGCTCCGACCTCGGCGATGATTTGGCGGGCTTGGGCTGCGATCTCCTCGCGGCTCAGTTGCTCCGGCAGGTAGGCGAGGAGGATTTGCAACTCTGCCTTCTCCCGATCTACCAGGTCTTGTCGGCCGCCCCTCTCGAACTCAGCAATGGACTCACGGCGTTGCTTGGCCTCCTTGGCGATGATTGCCAGCAGCTCCCCTTCTTCCAGCTCGTGCCTCTTTTCGATCTCGGCGTTTTTGATGGCGGCCATGACCAGGCGGAGGGTGGACCTGCCCAGTTCATCCCTTTGCTGCATCGTTTGTTTCAGGTCTTCTGTTAGCTTGTCTTTTAAGTTCATGTTGTGCTCGCCCGAAAACCCTAGTATCTCTGTCGTTCGCTCTTGCGAGTTTGTCTTCGGCTCTTGCGTAGTTTCGTCGCTTTTTTCCTCTTCCTGATCACGCTGGGCTTCTCGAAGAAACGGCGGCGGCGAACTTCCGACAACACTCGATCAGTCTGAACCTTCTTCTTGAAGCGTTTCAATGCGCTCTCGAAGGATTCGCCTTCCCTGATCACTATCCGCGACACATGTTTTCCCCCCCTTCTCGTTGATCTCTAGTGGTACTTAGTACAGAGATTATAGCCCCGGCAGGCTCTAATGTCAAGTCTGGGTTCTTCGCGTCATCCCTGCACCAACTCCCGCAACCGCGTCCACGCCACTTCCTCCAGGTCGGCGATTTCCATCAGCGGCGCGGTCGTTTCTGGGAGCACAACGGCCGGGTCATCGGCCTTCCATCCCTGTTTGAAGATCGCGGCCACTTCCTGCCAGCGGTCGCCGATGTGCTGGAAGGCGTCCGCGCTCTGGTTCAGGCGCGCGTCGCCCGTGATCTCGGCGGCCTCGCGCAGGAAGCGGCTGAACATGTGGCGGAAGATGCCACCGCCGGTGCCGCCTGTGGCGTCAATGAAGACGAAGGTGTTGAACAGCGTGAAGCGCAGCTCGTCCTCGTCCATCTGGTCGGGCCACTTGAGGGCGCGTTCGGCCGCCTTGCGGATGCCCTTGACGCCGACGTTGCTGATGGGCGGCTCCAGCATCCCCGTCGCCTGCTCGGCGATGGCTTGGCGTACCTCGTTGGCGGTGGGCTGGCGCTTGTGGCTGAAATCGAAGGTGTACCACTTGTGCATGGGCGGGAAGGGCTTGAACTTGGAGCCGCGCGCTTTCGCCAGATCTTCCATCGAGACCGGATACACCCCGTCGCGGTCGGCGATGAGTACCTGGTGCGTCTCCGCGTCGTAGCCGCAAACCACCACGGCGTGTCCGCCAAAGTGATAGTCGCTGTCCCCAAAGTCGAAATAGGGCAGGAAGCCCATGTCGCAATAGATCATCACCGGCTGGCCCGCGTCGAGCATCTCCAGGAGCGTCCGCTCCGCCTTGCGTGCGCTGGAGGTGGTGTACGACTCGACCACCACGCCGGTGCGCCTGCCGGTGGTCTTCTCCAATCCCTCTTCGCCTGGACGCTCGAAGTTGGCCCTCCCGCCCACAATAGGTGGAGCGCCCTTCATGTGCCAGTAGATGAAGCCGACCCCGCTGCCTATCCCCAGCAGCATGTCCTCGCTGATGTCGTGGTCGTGGTAGGCGTAGACGTGGCGCATCGAGCCGGTGATGCAGTGGTGCGTTTGCAGCGACTTGAATCCTGTGAGTGGTGTAAGTGTCATTATTATGTCCCTCCGTTGTTTTGGTTCCCGACCCTGGCGAAGGTTGCGCATAGACCTGTCAGCGGAGTAGCCTTCAGTCTGCAAAAGCGATTTCGGCTTGGAAGTTGCTTCCGAACCTTCGCCAGGGTTGCCTTAACAGGATTTGACCAGAACCAGAAATTAGAGTATAATCCCCATTATCCCCATTATGGTTCACGGAGGTGGAAAGCATGGAAACAATGGGTATCGCCGAGATCAAGCGCAGCATCTCTACCATTGTCAATCGCGTGGCTTTTGGTCGGGAGCGAGTTATCCTGACTTCGAGAGGTAAACCCAAAGCGGCTTTGGTGAGCATCGAAGATCTACAGAAGTTGAAAATGCTGGAAAGAACAACCTCTTCCCCCTCCCGCGCTCAGCGAAAAGTGGCCTTGGCTATGGCTCAGGCTGTACGGGAAATGACCCTTGCCCGTCGTGGTGGGGTTCCCTTTTCTGATGTCGCCGAAGATCTGCGCAAGTTGAGAGAGGAGAGAGACCTTGAGCTCGCAGGTTTGTATTGACGCCAATCTGGCTCTCAAACTGGTGCTCGTCGAGGAGGACAGCCTCAAGGCCCAACATCTGTGGGACACGTGGGTAGACGCAGACGTAGAAATCGTTGCTCCACCCTTGCTCGCCTTCGAAGGGACATCGGTAATCTGCAACAAAATGCATCGCGGGCTGGTGCCGCCTGAGGAGGCCGAGCTGATGTTTAAGGCTTTCCATCTCCTCGGCGTGAGACTACTTTACCCTGGCGGCCTGCACGAGAAAGCCTGGGAACTGGCTAAGCAGTTCAATCGCCCGCAAGCCTACGATAGTCATTACCTGGCCTTGGCGGAAATCTTGGACCTCGAATTCTGGACGGGCGACGAGCGGCTGTACAACACGGTCAAGCATAGACTACCCTGGGTGAAGTGGCTGGGCGACTACCGGCCTGGCTAAAATAGAAATCCCCTCTTGCTTCCTCCTCATTCCTCTCTCACCACGAGATCGTAGAAGGCTTGCAACTCCTCCTCGGAGTAGAAATGGATCACCAGCCTGCCCCCGCGCTTGGAACGGAAGAGCTGTACCTTGGTGCCCAACGCTTCCCGGAAGCGATCCTCCAACGCCTTGGTCTCCGGCGAAGATGACTGCTCCGGGCGTTTGGGCTTCGGCTCGGCGACCAGGCGGCGAACCGTCTCCTCCGTCTGGCGCACGTTCAGGCCCCGCTTGAGGATCGCTTTCCAGATCTTTTGTTGATCATCCGGCTCGTCCAGGCCCAGTATGGCCCTGGCGTGGCCCTCGGTGATCTGGCCCTGGGCCAGGCTGCTCTTTATCTCGTCGGGCAGGCGGAGCAACCGCACCGAGTTGGCCACCGCTACCCGGCTCTTGCCCACCCTTTGCGCCGCCTGCTCCTGGGTCAGGCCGAAGTCGTCCATCAGGTGCCGGTAGGCCGTCGCCTGCTCCAGGGGGTTTAGATCGGCCCGCTGGATGTTCTCCACCAGAGCCAGCTCCAACATCTCCTGGGGAGTGGCCTCCCTGATGATGACGGGCACCCTGGCCAAACCGGCCAGTTTGGCCGCCTCCAGGCGCCTCTCCCCAGCGATGAGTTGATAGCGTTGGGCCTCCGCATCCGCCGCCTGGCTGACGATGAGGGGCTGGATGAGGCCGTGCTCGCGAATCGAAGCGGCCAGCTCTTCGAGCTCCTGCGGGGCCATCTTTTGACGAGGTTGCAGGGGGTTGGGTGATATGGTGTCAACGGGCAGTTCAGTGGGGCCTGGTTCGCTAACAGGGATGAGGGCCCCCAAACCTTTGCCTAGGCCTCTCTTTTTGGTCATGATGTTCCCTCCGGAAACTTCAAACGTTTGGAGTTTAAGGTTTAGGGTTTAGATCGTCGCCCATCATCAATTCCCTGGCCAGGGTGCGATAAGCTGCGCCACCCACGCTCTGGGGGGCATAGTCCAGGATGGTCTCCCCGTGGCTGGGGGCCTCGCTCAAGCGGACATTGCGTGGGATGATGGTGTCAAAGACCTTGTCCGGAAAATGTTTGCGTACCTCCTGCACGACCTGCCTGGAGAGGTTGGTGCGAGTGTCGTACATGGTCATCAGCAGTCCTCTTATTCTCAAGCCGGGGTTCAGATTGTCCCGTACCAGGTTTATGGTGTGGATGAGCAGGGTCAAGCCTTCCAGAGCCAGATATTCGCATTGGACGGGGATGATGATGCCGTCTGCGGCTGCGGTGAGGGCATTGATGGTGAGGAGGCCCAGGCTGGGCGGACAGTCAATCAGGATATAGTCGTAACGTTCGGCCACCGGGGCGATAGCTTTGTGCAGGAGATGCTCGCGAGCCAGGAGGCCCACCATCTCCACCTCGGCTCCGGCCAGGGCTGGCGTGGAGGGGACGAGTTCCAGACAGAAGTGATCGGTCAGGAGAATGATTTCGGTAAGGGGAATCTTGTTGATGATAGCGTCGTAGATAGAGAGCGGTAGGTCGTTCTTGTCGAGGCCCAGGCTGCTGGTAGTGTTGGCTTGGGGGTCAATATCAATCAACAGCACCCTCATGCCGCTGAGGGCAAGGTAGGCGCCCAGGTTGACGGCGGTGGTCGTCTTTCCGACGCCGCCCTTTTGGTTGGCCAAGGCGTAGATCTTGCTCATAGCATCGAAACCGTAAAACGAGACCCACCACAAGAGGTGGGCCAAGAGACAGGGATGTCAGGCCGCCCGCCCATCCTGGGTGGGTCGTCTCGTCGTGCCCACACCAGGCTAACCTGAGGCGGAGCCTTTGGGCACAATGGTTACCTTGCGCTGTTCGCCCTTGCCTATGCTCTTGGTGGTCACGATGGGGTGGTCGCGCAGAGTCAGGTGGATGATGCGGCGCTCGTTGGGAGGCATGGGCTCCAGAGCTACCGGTTGGTGGTTAAAGGATACCCGCTCGGCCATCCTGTGGGCCAGTTGCCGGAGCGATTTCTCCCTACGAGCCTTGTATTTTTCGACATCAACGACCAGGTTGACCCAGCGTTGCACCTCCCTGCTGACGATAAGGCGGGTGATGTATTGCAAGTCTTGCAAGGTCTGGCCGCGCCGCCCGATGAGGACTCCCAGGTCGTCGCCCATTATGTCTAAGATAAAGGGCGGCGCATCCTCGTCTTGAGGCATCTCCTCCTCGGGTCTAATAGACACGCGAGCCTTCACCCCCAGTTTAGCCAACAATTCCTGTAGAGTTTCCCTGGCTACCTGCTCCGCACTCTCCTCAAGGGTTGGGGCTTCTTCCTCTAACTCGACAAAACTGAGGCGTACCAGAGCTGCCTTGGCTCCGATCCCCAACACCCCGCGGCTTCCAGGGTCCAGAACCTCGATTTTCACCTCGTCTTCGGCCCTCCCCAACTCGGCCAGGCCCTCGGCGATGGCTTCTTCGACAGTGGGGGCGCTGACTTCGATGCTCTTGGCTTCTTCTTCCATCCCCGCTTACTTTCCTTTCTTGTCTTTCTTCTCGCCTCTCTGGGGCAAAAGGCCGCCCCAACCGGTGATGAAGTATTGGATGACTATACCCACTAAGTTGGATATGAGAAAGTAGACTGCCAGCCCCGAGGCTACCGACATGGTAATAAAGCCAAACATCAGGGGCATGGTGATTTGCATACTCTGGGTCATCGAGGCTGCCTGGGGATCGGTGCTGGGCGGGGTGGCCATTTTCTGTTGAATCCAGGTCGTGGCCACTACCAGGATGGGCAGGATATAAAAGGGGTCGGGGTAGCCCAGGTCTAGCCACAGGAAGTGGCTCCCCAGTGGCACCAGTTGCGAGAGGCTGGATGAGACGAGTTCACCCAGGCCTATCATCTGCAAGGGGGTGTTAGCCAGGGCTTTGACAATGGATTGATAGAAAGCCCACATGATAGGGAGTTGAATCAGCATGGGCAAGCATCCCATCATAGGATTGATGCCTTTTTCCTTGTAAAGCCCCATCATCGCCTGGGTTTGCTTCTCTTTGTCCTTGGCATATTTCTTGCGGATCTGTTCGATCTCCGGTTGGAGTTCCTGCTGGACTTTCGACGAGCGCTGGGCGGGCAGGGTCAGAGGCAGGGTGAGCAGCCGCACCAGCACGGTGAAAACGGCCATGCTGAGAGCGAAATTATGGCCCAGCACATTATACAGAAAGAGCAGGCTGTTGACCATGGCTTGAAGCAGAAGGTTCCACAATTGTGACACGAAAGCTACCTCCTTTACTGTTCCGTCCGCGGGAAGACCCAGCGCTGGTTGCCGTTATCGGCATCCAGAGCGTAGACTCGTCCATCCTGGGAACAGGTGTAGACCGTCCCATCGGCCAGGGCCGGGGGAGTGAAAATCTTTGTCTTAGCGGCAAACCACCACCGCTTCTGCCCGGTAGCGGCATCCAGGGCGTAGAGCTGCTTATCCTCCGAGGCCACGTAGAGCAGGCCCTCGGCGAAGGCCGGGCCGGCCAGGACTGCGCCATCGGTGGCGAACTCCCATTTCTTCTGACCGCTGGCGGCGTCGAGGCAGTACATCTTATGATCCATGGAGCCAACGTAGACGGTATCGTCCACCACCAGAGGCTGGCTCCAGACCCAGCCGCCTGCCTGGAACTCCCACTTTTTCTGACCGCTGGCCGCGTCCAGGGCGTAGACCTTGTTGTCATAGGCGCCGAAGTAGAGCACTCCACCGGCCAGGGTGGGGGGCCCGGCCACTGCGCCGCCGGCCTCGAACTCCCAAACTAGCTGGCCGTTTTCGGCGTCGAGGCAGTACATCTTATGATCCATGGAGCCGACGTAGACCTTGTCGTCGGCTACCAGCGGCGCGGCCCAGACCCAGTTGCCGGTGGTGAACTCCCAGCGCTGGACTCCTGTGGCCGCCTCCAGGGCGTAGACCTTGGAGTCGGCGGAGGCCACGTAAACCGCATCGCCAGCCACCGCAGGCCCGGCGATGATGGGCTTTTGGGCGGCGAAGACCCATCGCTGGTTGCCCGTGACCGCGTCCAGGGCGTACAGATTGCTGTCGTTGGAGCCCACGAAGACCAGGCTTTCCTCCACCGCTGGGGTGGTGTAGAAAGGGCCCTTCCCTTCTTCGCTGGGAAACTCCCACTTTTGATTCCCCGTCTCCGCCTCCAGAGCATAGACCTTAGCCCC
>CAYNWI010000071.1:0-4243 GCA_964400825.1 uncultured Anaerolineae bacterium
AGGAGGAGGACATCGTGTCAAAGAAACCAGATTGGTTCAAAGGCATCTTCCCTGCCCTGGTCACACCTTTCACCGAAGATGACCAGGTTGACGAGGAAGCGTTTAGGGCGCTGATCCGCCACTTGCTGCCCGATGTGAATGGGGTGGTGCCGGTGGGCACTACCGGCGAGTTCGTGTACCTGTCGGAGGCGGAGAAGCGGCTGGTGATTGATATCGCCGTTGACGAGGTAGGGGGCAGGGTGCCGGTGGTGGCCGGCACGGGATGCGCCAGCACCAGGGATACCGTAGCCCTGACTCGATACGCCCAAGACGCCGGAGCCACGGCGGCCCTGGTGGTGGCACCCTTCTACCTCAAACCCACCTTCAACGAGGTCTACGAACACTACGAGACGGTCAACGAAATCGGCTTGCCCATTATCCTTTACAACATCCCCCAGTGCGCGGGCACTCACTTCAAGTGGTGGACGGCTGAGGGGATGGCCTACCTGGACAACGTGGTGGGCATCAAAGATTCCAGCGGCGATATGCCCTTCCTGATGGCCCTTTTCGAGAAGATCAAGGGCCAGATCGGCATCTTCTGCGGCCACGACGAGATCGTAATGGCTGCCCTGGCCGCCGGCGCCGACGGGGCTATCCTGGCCAGCGCGAATCTGATCCCCGACATCTGGCAGAAGATCTATGCCGCTGTGCGGGCGGGAGACCTGGCCACGGCTCAGGATTGGCAGGCCAAGATCCAGAAACTGGTGCGCATCGTCACCCGCAAGGGGGCTACCCAGGCGGTGAAAGAGGGCCTGCGGATGATGGGCCTGGATATGGGCGACTCCCGCCATCCCATCATGCCCGGCGGCGCCTTCGAGCGGGAGGACCGCGAGGAGCTGCGCATCCAGTTGGAGAACCTGGGCAAGATCCAAGTCCAAAGCTCAAAGCTCAAAATCCAAATTGAGGACTTCACCTTGCGCATCGGCGAGGGGTTCTCCGGGCCGCCCTTTTTCGAGCTGGCTCACGTTGACCTGCTGCTGGGCGTGAGAGAGGGGCCGGTAGGTAGGGCCATCGCCAGGGCGTTGGGGGAGCCCCGGCCTTCGCACGAAGTACGCATCATCAACCAGCGGCCGCGCACGCTGCTGGTCCCCACTGTAACCGTGCGCACCGAGAAGCAGGCCAGCCACGTCTACGACGATGCTGCGAGCGGCGTCAACCTGGCCATTGAAGCCAGCATCAAGGACGGCAGCCTTCCGGAGGGGTCCCTGGACGACCTGGCCATGATCGCCAACGTCTTCGTCCACCCGGCGGCCGCCAACCGCAAGCGCATCGAGTTCAACAACTACAAGGCTATGCGTGCCGCCATTCGCAAGGCCATCGAGGGTCGCCCGACCCTGGAAGAACTGCTCAACGAGAAAGAAGCGGCTCGCCATCCGTTCAGGTATGCGCCGTAACGTGTTGCGTGCTGCGTGTTGCGTGTTGCGTGTTGCGTAAGGCCCAAAATGGAACACGCAACGCGCAGCACGTCAGAAGGAGTCCCAAATGAACAAGGAGCTCACGGCAAAATGGATTCTGCTCATCGTTGCGGTGTTGATTGTCGGCGGCAGCTCTGTCATGTCTCAGGGGCCGCAGCCGGTATCCGCGCTGGGCGATCCCGACCCGCTCATCGAGGAGATAATCGCCCAGGTTGATGCTGATACCGTTTATCTGTACGATGGCAATCTCAGTGGCGAGAACGAAGTCACCATCGGCGGCCAGCCCTATACCCTCTATACCCGCTACTCCTACAGCGGTGAGCCTGTGCAGAAGGCCACGCAGTTCGTTTACGAGCACTTCCAGAACCTGGGCCTGGAGGTGGAATATCACGACTACAACTGGTGGGGTTATGACTGGCGCAACGTGGTGGCCACCAAGCCGGGCCTGACCTACCCCGATGACATCTACATCATCTGTGCTCACGTGGACAGCATCTCGAACGATCCGTACAACTACGCTCCGGGGGCTGATGACAATGGCAGCGGCGCGACGGCGGTGATGATCGCCGCCGACATCCTCACTCAATACGACTTCGGCTACACTATCCGCTTCGTCACCTTCACCGGGGAAGAGCAGGGGCTTCGGGGCAGCCACGAATATGCCCAGGACGCTTACAACGAGGGCGACGATATCCTGGGCGTGCTCAATCTGGACATGATCGCCTACGACTCCGACGCCGATTCCATCATCGAGCTTCACGCCGGAACCGGGGCCGATTCCATCGCCATCGCCAACCTGTTCGCCGATGTGGTGGATACCTACGACATCAATCTCGTTCCTGAGATTATCACTGCCGGCGCTACCAACCGCAGCGATCATGCCTCCTTCTGGGATTACGGTTATGATGCCATCTTGGCCATCGAGGATTGGCAAGACTTCACTCCCTACTATCACACGACTAATGATCAACTCAGCACCCTGAACATGCCCTATTTCACCGAGTTCGTCAAAGCCTCCGTGGGGACCATTGCCAGCATGTCCAGCCCGTTGTTCGGAGAGGGCTACCTTGAGGGCACGGTGACCGATGCCAGCAGTAGCGATCCCTTGGTAGACGTGACTTTGACCATCGTGAACCAGGAAAGCAGTGCTCAGGCGACCACCAGCACAGACCCTAGCGGCTACTATACCAAGACACTCTCAGTTGGCCTGTACGACGTCACCGCCGAGGCCAGCGGTTACTATTCCGCAACGGCAAGCGGTGTGGAGATTCTGGCCGATGAGGTCACCACTCAGGACTTCGCCTTAGAGCGATGGTATCGCGTCTATGTACCTCTTTTGTTTAAGAACGGTTTCAGCTTGGGAGGAAGAGATGCGATTTGTTGGTTACGTAGCGCTGGCCTTAGCAATGGCGACCAGTCTGAGTCTGGGGGGCTGTGGCCCGCGCATTGAGCAAGTCAAGCAGGTGGCGGCCTCCCCGCCGCCGCAGGAGATGACTTTGCCAGAGCCGAAGTTGCAGGGGGCATTCTCTCTCAAGGAAACCCTGGCCCAGCGGCGCTCGGTGCGGAGTTTCACCGAAGAGGAGCTCTCCCTGGAAGAGATCTCCCAACTTCTCTGGGCCGCTCAGGGGTTAACGGCTGCCTGGGGCGGGCGGACGGCTCCCTCGGCCGGAGCGCTCTATCCGCTGGAGGTCTACGTGGCCACCGCCAATGGGCTCTACCACTACGTGCCCCAGGGCCACGAGGTGATCATCGAGTCCCACGACGACCTGCGCCAGGCGCTCTGGAAGGCAGGGCTGAAGCAGGATGCGATACGAGATGCTCCAGCGGTCTTCGTGATCGCTGCGGTGTACGAGAGGACGGCGAAGAAGTACGGCGACCGGGCCGAGCGCTACGTCAAGCTGGAGGCCGGCCACGCCTGCCAGAACATCCTCCTCCAGGCCGTGGCTCTGCACCTGGGGGCGGTGCCCATCGGCGCCTTCTACGATGACCAAGTGCAAGCCGCCCTTTCCCTTCCCCCCGACCACGAGCCTCTCTACCTCATCCCCGTGGGGCATCCTCGGCCATAGTTCTGGCGCGAAGACGGCCAATGTGATTGGCCTGCTACCCCACGATGGTGAACCGCTGCGCGAGCTCTCACAATACGCTGCTTTGACTAACTCGCCGAAAGGTGATAAACTATGGGCCAGCGCAGGGTCGCGCAAGTTTTTCCAAAGATGGGTTCATGGACATGCAGGGGTACAGGGAGGTTTTGGGGCTTCCGTAGGAAGGACGATAAATGGAAAAACGGCTAAAGATTGTATTCTTCGCTGTTCTGCTCATCGCCGCCAGCTATTACTACGGCGCTGTCTGTGAGCGAATTGAGCAAGGATACGAGTTGATTCTCTCCCCGTCTGGCGAGACCCTGCACCTCGCCCTGCGGCTTCTTCTGGCCGTGGGGGCGGTTGCCGTGACAGCCGGCCTGGTCGCAGCCCTGGTCCGCTCCCGCTGGGCCTGCTTTCTCATCTTCGCTCTCTCCGCCCTGGCGATGCTCCTGGGTTGGGAGCTGAAGGCCAGCAGTGGCCTGCTGGCGGCGGCGTACTTCATCGCCTCGCTCATCTATGCCGAAAGAATCGCCGGGGAACTCGATGATCGCCTGAGCTTCTCCATTGGCCCTATCGGGCACAGCCAGTCTGTCTTGATCACGACGCTGGTCATCGTGGCCTGCGGGAGCTTCTATTTCGGCTACGCGGCTGAGATCGAAAGGGAAGGCTTCTCGATTCCACCCGCCCTCGTCGAGATGGCTGTGGAAA
>CAYNWI010000071.1:4343-10670 GCA_964400825.1 uncultured Anaerolineae bacterium
ATCGAAAGGGAAGGCTTCTCGATTCCACCCGCCCTCGTCGAGATGGCTGTGGAAAGAATGGAGAAAGAGGTCGGGGGACTGCTACCAGCAGATTTGGGGGAAGCTGCTGTGACCGGATTCAGAGACGAGTCCGAGCGAGTACTAAATGAAATGGAGAAAGAGGTTGCCAACCGCCTGCCAGCAGCCCAGGCAGAAGTAGTCATGGCCGAATTCAGGCGTCAGCTCGGGAAGGTGCTGGACGAAATGGAGAAAGAGGCCGGTGAACGCTTGCAGAACGTCGAGAGGGATGCTATCGTGGCCGAATTCAGAGAACAGTTTGAAAGCACGCTGGTGGAACTGGTGGAAAAAGCGATAAAGCCCTACGAGCGCTGGATACCGCTTGTCCTTGCTATCAGCTTGTTCTCGCTCCTGGCGACCATCACCGGCCTTCTCTCCTGGATACCCATTCTGGCCTTGAAGGTCATCTTTCCCCTTTTGGCCGTCCTGGGTGTGACGGAGGTGGCAGCAGAAACGCGCGTGGTGAGAAGGCTGACCCTCGGCTAGGACGTTGACCTTGCCGAAGAGGGCTCAGGAATTGCCTGAGCCCTCTTTTTGTTTTCTGCCTCCGACTCCAGCCAGCCCTCCCGTCTCGGCGACCACCATCCCTGCCAGGATCAACCCGCAGCCAGCCAGAGCGCGGGTGCTGAGTCGCTCGTTGGCCAGGAGATGGCCGAAGAGGGCGGCGAAAACAGGCTCGGTGGAGAATATCAAGGCCGTGTGAGTTGGGGTGGCAAGCCGTTGGGCCCAGGTCTGCAAGAACAGTACCAGAGCGGTGGCTACCACGCCGGTGAAGGCGGCCGCGCCCCACACTCCAGCGGGGAGGTCAAAATAGGAGCTTTTCGTGCTTAGGCAAACGATAGCGCTGGCCGCGATGACAGCGGCTATCTGAAGGACGGTCAGGGGCAAAGTCTCTATCTCTGGGGTGAACTTGCTCACCGCCAGGATATGGGCGGCGAAGCCGAAGGCGCCAATCAAAACCAGGAGGTCGCCCTGGGCTAAGGTGAGGTCGCCCCTCAGCGAAAGCAGGCCCAGCCCCACGGTGGCCAGCGTCACTCCCGCCAGTGTGCTCCCGCTGGGACGCTGGCGAAAGATCAGGGTGGAGAGAAGGGGCACGATGACCGCGTAAAGCCCGGTGATGAAGCCAGCTTTGGAGACGCTGGTCTGCTGGAGGCCCAACGTCTGGAAGGCATAACCGACGAAGAAAAATAGGCCCGTCAGGAGGCCTGCTGCGGTTTGCCCTCTCTTGATAGCGGGGAGTCGCTGCCAGCAGAAAGGCAGTAGAGCCGCGAGCGCCAGGGAGAAGCGCAAGATCAGAAAGGCGAAGACGGGAAAGTCGCTCACAGCTTCTTTCACCATGACGAAAGTGCCGCCCCAGATCAGGGCCACGAGGAGGAGGGCCAAATCGGCCAGGAGTTGTCTGTTCATGGCCTTTATGTTTACAAAATCAAAGGACTAGGGTTGACCAGACCCTAGTCCCACTTTGGAGGTTAGTAAGAGTATTCTTTATCTCTTTACTAACCTTATTATAGCATATGGGCGTCAATTTATCGTCAGCCGGGCGTCAGAGAAGGGCGGATTCACAGAATTCATGGATTATTGAGCGTGGCCTTTCAGTTCTCCCCGAACGGTCTGATATAGTTCCTCGGCCTTGAGTTCCTGCAAGGTGTAGCAAGGAGCGCCCAGGGCATCGGCCAGGTGCTGGGCCAGACCACGATCGAAAGAGGTATGCTCCATGTTTATGACCACCGAGCGAATGTCGCTGCGTTGGATGCGGTCGGCCATTTTGAGCGCTTCGTCTTGAGCCGGGATATCGGTCATGGAGACGTTGCCCACTCCGTCGGTCAGGAGGATCATCAAGGGCATCACTTCGGGGTTGCGGCGAAGCTCCCTCTGGCACACGCGATAGGCCAGCAGCAGCCCGCTGGAGAGCGGAGTCTTGCCGCCGACGGGGATGTCCTGCAGGGCTTTCTGGGCCAGCTCGACGCTGGACGTAGGAGGCAGAATTAACCTGGCCTTGTTTTTTTGGAACACGACCAGACCCACCTGGTCCCGGCGTTGGTAGGCATCGTCGAGGAGGGACATGATGGCGCCTTTGGTGGCCACCATGCGCTTCGCCGCGGCCATGGACCAACTGGCATCAACGACGAAGAGGACGAGGTTGGCTGCCCGCCGCACTCGCACCTTGCGCTGTAAATCTTCATCGGTGATGGCCAGGGCCAGATTGCCGCTCTGTCGGTGGATTTGGTGAGGGGCGGCACATCGGAGGGTGGCGTCAAAGGCGATGTCGTCGCTCTGGCCGTTGGCCGGTCGGCTCTGGACGTAGCGCCCCCGCTTGCGCTCGGTCTTGGTGAAGCTGCGCTTGCCCGCGCTGTTCCTGGTCAGCCGGTCCAGCGGGGTCTCCACGCGCCTGGGCTTAAAGGTCGGACCGATGGACACCGGCATGTCCGCCTGCCGGATGTAGGACAGGGGCACGGGGTCCGCCTGGTGGCCCTTGAGCGGGGTGGTCAAATTTGGAGTCTCACCGTCTGGGGTGGTTGAGGTTTCGGGTTTCGAGTTTCGGGTTTCGAGTGAGGGGGGCGCGTCCTGGTGAGCCAGCTCTGTGCTTACTTGTGTCAACTTCTCCTTCAGGTCTTGTAGCCCTAGCTCTGTCTCTTCCTGGAAAGGCTGCCTCTTCAGGCGATGGGGTAGGGCCAGCTCGGCCGCTGCCAGGATGTCGGTCTCGTTGATCCGGCGTCGCCCGGCGAAGGCGGCGTGGGCCAGGGCCGTCTTGAGGATCACGATGTCCGGCCGGTGCCCGTCCACCGACAGATTGGCCATTAGCTCAGCGATGATCAGTAGATCCCTGGGGGCATATCTGACCTCAGGCAGAAGCTCCCTGGCGCTGGCGATCTCGCGCGAGAGTTGCTCCTCGTAAGGTTCCCATTCCTCTCGAAAGCCCTCAGAGTCCTGTTCGAATTGGACGCAGCGCTCCAGGATCTCCACCCGGGCCTGGGGATCGGCGATGCCTTTGATCTCCACGCACAGGGAGAAGCGGTCCAGCAATTGCGGACGCAGTTCTCCCTCTTCAGGGTTCATGGTGCCTACCAGGATGAAGCGAGCGGGGTGGGAGAAGGAGATGCCCTCTCGTTCCACCACGTTCACGCCCATCGCTGCCGAGTCCAGCAGCAGATCAACAACGTGGTCATCGAGCAGATTGACCTCGTCTACGTAAAGCAAGCCACGGTTGGCGGCGGCAAGCACCCCTGGCTCGAAGTGGCGCTCACCGCGCTTGATGGCCAATTCGATGTCCAGCGTGCCCACCACCCGGTCCTCAGTGGCGCTGACAGGCAGGTCCACAAAGCGAGTTCGGCGATAGGTTACGGGCAGATCCTCACCGCGCTCGACTCGCTCGCGGCAGTCATCGCAGAGGGTCTCAAGCTGCTCAGGATCGCAGTTGAAGGGGCAATCGGCCACTACTTCGATCTCTGGCAGCAGGGCGGCCAAGGCCCGGGCGGCGGTGGACTTGGCCGTGCCTCGCTCGCCGCGGATCAACACCCCGCCGATTGGGGGGCTGATGGCGTTCAGGATGAGAGCCATCTTCATTTTCTCTTGGCCGACGATGGCCGTGAAGGGGAAAACGGCTGGCATATCAACTCCGATTCATTTTGTAGTGTTTAGGCACACTGTTGTAGATTATACCTTATCTTGGCAAAAAAGAAAAGCGGCGGATCAAAAATTGGGTATTGACAAAACCTCTGATTTTTGGTATAATATTATTGAGAGCGCTCCCAAAAAAGTAACTTCGGACACCCTCTTTGGCAAGAACTTCGGCTTTTTTGGGGATTTTGTTGGGAGCGCTTCCAGGAGCAGCCGATGTCGCCTACGCTCGAAGAAGTCGCCAAATTAGCTGGCGTCTCCCGCTCTACAGTTTCCCGGGTCGTCAACGACCAGCCCAATGTCCGCCCCGAGGTGCGGGAGCAGGTCTGGCAGGTCATCCGAGAGGTAGGCTATCAACCCCACGCCGCCGCTCGCAGCCTGGTCACCAACCGCACCCAGATCATCGGTATGGTCATCCCCGAAGCGGTGACGACACTCTTTACCGATCCTTTTTTTCCCCTCTTGTTGCGCGGCGCCACCGAGGCGTGCAACTCCCACCAGTATCAATTGATGCTTTCCTTGTTCACTGCCCATGCTGACCGACAGGAGATATATCAGCGTATCCTACGCAACGGTTACCTGGACGGGACGATCGTGGCCTCGGCCTCATTAGACGATCCGCTCATCCCCAATTTGCTGCGCGACCAAATTCCCTTCGTCTCCGTAGGGCGGCGTCCCAACGAGCCAGTCCATTACGTGGACGCTGACAACGTCAGCGGAGCACGGATGGCGGTGGAGCACCTGATCCGTCTGGGACACCGGCGCATCGCGACCATCACCGGCCGGCTGGACATGATCCACGGACAGGATCGTCTGAGTGGCTACCGTCAAGCGCTGGAAGCGCGCGGTATTCCCGTGGAGGAGGATCTGATCGTGGAAGGGGACTATACTGAGGCCAGCGGTACGGTAGCCATGCAACGGCTGCTACCTGTCTCCCCCACTGCGGTCTTCGTCGCCAGCGACATGATGGCCGTCGGCGCTCTGAAAGCGCTCCGCCAAGCGGGCTGGCAGGTTCCCCAGGACATCGCTTTGGTCAGCTTCGATGACATCCCTATCGCCTCGGCGATCGAGCCAGCGCTGACTACCGTACGTCAGCCAATTGAACGGATGGGCTCGATGGCGGTTGAGGTGTTGCTGAGCGTGCTGGAAGATTCATCGGAAGAAGAGGCCCCTGCTCAGAGGATTGTCTTGCCCACGGAGTTGGTGATCAGGGCCTCTTGCGGCTCTGCCTTGAGCCGGTCATGAGGAAAGGAGGTGATGAGCAAATCTGAAGCAATGGGATTAAAGAGGCATACAGGTCTTCACTCCCAATTGACGTGGACAGAGGGAAGACCTGTACGCAAGACCTGTGCGGAGCAAAGTCCGCATGGGGCATAGTTTACCAGACCATTCACACAAAGTCAAGGAGGAAAAAGAAATGCGTAAGTCAATTGTGTTCTTTACGAGCCTGCTGGTGGTTGTGAGCCTGGTGCTCTCGGCCTGTGCTCCTCCTACGCCAGAGGTGATCGAGAAGCAAGTAGTGGTCGAGAAGCCGGTGGTCCAGACCGTGATCGTCGAGACGGAAAAGGTCGTCGAGAAGCCGGTGGTCCAGACCGTGGTGGTCGAGAAAGAGGTGCCGGTCGAGAAGATCGTCAAGGAGACCGTGGTGGTCGAGGTGACCCCAATAGTGGCACCAGTGGCACCAGCTGCAGCGCTTCCTCGCAATGAAACCCTGTACTTCAATGGTCAACAGTGGGGTCCGGTTGTTGGTTGGAATCCATACTCTTCCAGCATGAATAACGCCATGGCTATCGCCCAGCAGGACAGCGTGCGCGTCATCATGTTCGAATCCCCCTACCTGTACAACATGCTCGACGGCAAGCCATATCCTCTGCTGGCGGATGGTGATTATGTCTGGAACGACGCCATGACCGAAATCACCTTCAAGATCAAACCAGCCGCACATTGGAGCGATGGTACCCCGGTGACTGCGGATGATGTTGCCTATACCTGGGCTTCCAATATCAAGTACTCAACCAATGCCGGCAACAACTTCAAAGACTACATAGATACCATCGAAGCGGTTGATGCCCAGACGGTTGTGGTCAAGGCCAAACTGGATGCGAACGGCAAAACGGTCAATCCTCTGCAGGTCCCTGCTTACCTGACCGGCAACTATGTCATCCAGAAAGCCTGGACCCAAACATTGGAAGAGCGCACCGGCGATTCGACTAAATTCATGGCCGATACCGCTGAAGATGTCGTTTACTCTGGCCCTTACCACAAATTCTTCGCTGATGATACGAAAGTGGTCTACGTTCGTGATGACAACTACTGGGGTAAGGATGCTTCCATGTGGGGTAAGCTGCCTGTTCCAAAGTACCTGGCGCATACGATCTTTAAGGATAACGCCGCCGGTTCTGTTGCTTTGGCACAAGGTGAAGTGGATGTCAGCCAGCAGTTCAACTCCAATATTCAGATTCTGTGGCTCAACTATGGGTTGCCCGTCTCCACCTACCTTCCCGAGGCTCCTTATGGCATTGGCGCCAGCCTCCCAACGGCCTACTACAACCTGAAATCCTACGGTTTAGATCAGCTTGCGGTTCGCAAGGCCATTGCCATTGCGGTTGACTATCCCACCATCATTGCCAACGCCATGACCAACCAATCGGC